>NZ_JBFBKN010000008.1:0-213927 GCF_040702225.1 Rhodococcus sp. NPDC080181 | reverse complement strand
TCCCACATCTGTGGCTCTACCGGCCAGGACCCACTCCTGTCGGCAACCCACGCTTACATGCGGAGGGGCCCCAGCCAAGACCTCCATACCGTCTATCGGAAAGCGCTGGAGCCCGTCAGCGCCTGCCCGATCACGAGTTGATGGACCTCGGATGTGCCCTCGTAGGTGAGGACGGATTCGAGGTTGTTGGCATGCCGGAGTACGGGGTATTCCAGCGTGATTCCGTTGGCGGCCAAGATCGTTCGGCATTCACGAGCGATCTTGATGGCCTCGCGCACGTTGTTGAGCTTGCCGAGCGACACTCGCTCGCCCGGTAGCTCTCCCTTGTCCTTCAGCCGGCCCAGATGCAGCGCGAGCAGTTGACCCTTGCCGAGTTCGAGCGCCATGTTCGCGAGCTTGGCCTGGGTGAGCTGGTATCCGGCCAGCGGCTTGTCGAACACCGCGCGGGTCTTGGAGTACTCGACGGCCGACTCGATGCAGTCCCGAGCCGCCCCCATCGCGCCGAACACGATGCCGAAACGGGCCTCGTTGAGGCAGCTCAACGGTCCGCTCAGGCCGCGGGCCTCGGGCAGCATCGCGTCGGCAGGAAGCCGGACGTCGTCGAACACCAACTCGCCCGTGATCGACGCGCGCAGAGACAGCTTCTTCTTCACCGTGTTCGCGGTGAATCCGGGGGTGTCCGTGGGGACGACGAAACCCCTGACCTTGTCGTCGGTTTGAGCCCACACGACGGCGACGTCGGCGACCGGACCGTTGGTGATCCACATCTTGCTGCCGTTGAGAATCCAGTCGTCACCGTCGCGCTTGGCGCGGGTGAGCATGCCGCCGGGGTTGGACCCGAAGTCGGCCTCGGTGAGACCGAAGCAGCCGATGAGCGAACCCTCGGCCATCCCCGGAAGCCACTGCTGCTTCTGTTCCTCGGACCCGTACTTCCAGATCGCGAACATCGCCAGCGAGCCCTGCACCGAGACCAGTGAGCGGATGCCGGAATCGATGGCTTCGAGTTCGAGGCAGGCCAACCCGTACGCCGTCGCCGATGTTCCGGCGCAGCCGTAGCCCTCGAGGTGCATGCCGAGCAGGCCGAGCGAGCCCAGCTCCTTGGCGAGTTCACGCGCGGGAACGGTGCCCTCGTCGAACCAGTCGGCGATGTGTGGTCGGATGCGTTCGTTGCCGAACTTGCGGACGGTGTCCCGGATCTGACGTTCTTCGTCGTCGAGGAGGGAATCGATCGCGAACAGTTCGTCGACGCTCTGGGAGTTGGCCACGGTGCCTCTTTCCGCTGGGGGTTGTCTTCGCAGGTTACCCACGCCCCTGCCGGGCGACGCAGGCCGATTAGTGTGGAGGCCATGAGTGAGCAGCGCAGCAAGGCAGACAACACCTCCTGGCAGGGCTTTTCCACGAAGGCGGTCCACGCGGGTTACGAGCCCGATCCACTGACCGGCGCGGTCAACGTGCCGATCTACGCCAGCTCCACCTTCGCGCAAGACGGGGTCGGCGGAATGCGTAGCGGATTCGAGTACGCGCGCACCGGCAACCCGACGCGTCGGCCGCTCGAGGCCAACCTCGCAGCCATCGAATCCGGTACCTACGGTCGCGCTTTCTCGTCGGGCATGGCCGCTACCGACTGCATGCTGCGGTCGGCGCTGCGTCCCGGTGACCACCTCGTCATTCCCAACGACGCCTACGGCGGCACGTACCGATTGATCGACAAGGTCTTCACCCAGTGGGGCATCGAGTACTCCGTGGCCGCGGTCTCGAACGTCGACGAGGTCCGCGCCGCGATGCGTCCGAACACCAAGCTGGTGTGGGTCGAGACGCCCACCAACCCGTTGCTCAACGTCGGTGACATCGAGGCGCTCGCGGGCGTCGCGCACGAGGGCGGGGCCAAGCTGGTCGTCGACAACACGTTCGCGTCTCCCTACCTGCAGCAGCCGTTGTCCCTCGGTGCCGACGTGGTGCTGCACTCGACGACCAAGTACATCGGTGGTCACTCCGACGTCGTCGGCGGCGCTCTGGTGACCGACAGCGAAGAGCTCGATACCGCGTTCGCGTTCCTGCAGAACGGTGCCGGGGGCGTTCCCGGACCGTTCGACGCATTCCTGACCTTGCGCGGCATCAAGACCCTCGCGTTGCGGATGGAACGGCACAGCGACAACGCGGAGAAGATCGTCGAATTCCTCGACGGGCACCCGGCCATCTCGCAGGTCATCTACCCCGGCCTCGAGTCGCACCCGTCTCACGCGGTGGCCGCGAAGCAGATGCGACGGTTCGGCGGCATGGTCTCCGTGCGGCTGGCCGGCGGCAAGCAGGCCGCTCTCGATTTCTGCGCGAAGACCGAGATCTTCACTCTTGCAGAGTCTTTGGGCGGCGTCGAGTCGCTCATCGAGCACCCCGGCGCGATGACGCACGCGTCGACTGCCGGTTCGCTGCTCGAGGTCCCGGACGACCTGGTGCGTCTGTCCGTCGGTATCGAGGACGGTGCCGATCTGGTGGGCGACGTCGAGCAAGCACTGGCATGATCGTTGCACTGATCGACTCGGGGTTGGGAATGCTCCCGACGGCTGCTCGCCTGCGTGAGTCGCGTCCCGAGCTCGATCTGGTGCTGATGATGGATCCCGACAACGCGCCGTGGGGTCCGAAGCCGGATGCGTGGGTGGTCGAGCGGGTGGTCGGTACCGCTCGGCATGCCGTCGAACTCGGTGCCGAGGTCGTGGTGTTGCCGTGCAACACGGCCAGTGTGACGGCGTTGAGCCAGGTGCGGGCTGCGCTCGGTGATTCCATCCCCGTGGTGGGGACGGTCCCGGCGATCAAACCCGCAGCGGCTGTCAGTGATCGGATCGCGATCTGGGCGACGGCGGCCACGACGGCAAGTGCGTACCAGGCCCGGTTGATCGACGAATTCGCCTCTCGTCGGACGGTGACCAGCGTGGCCTGCCACGGCCTGGCCGATTCGATCGATCGCGGAGACTCGACCGGAATACGTGCGGCCATCGACGCTGCGGTGGCCGCCACTCCCGACGACGTCGAGTCCATCGTGTTGGGGTGCACCCACTACCCGTTGGTGCTGAACGAGATCGTCGCGCGTCTGCCGAACGGCGTGACGATGTTCGACAGCGCGGCGGCCGTGGCCAATCAGACGGTGCGGCGCGCGGACGAGGTCGGTTCGGCGCGGGCCGGCACCGGATCGGTCTCGGTGTGGCTGAGCGGCATCGAAGGCGTACTGCCGGAGAGTGCACATCGTTACCGCGAGGCGACGGTGCTACTCGACGGTGCGCGGGCCCGGTAGTTCCGCGCCGCCGGGGAATGCCCGGTGGGTTCGTGCGTTGTCTTTCACTGAGGTAACGGTCGTTGCGGTGGAGGGAATGAGCACATGGTCGGTGTCGACACGCGGGACGTACAGGGCAGAGCAGCGGCGCGGATTCCGCATCGGTATGCCTTCTGGGTGGTCGGCGTCGCCTTCATCGTGCTCATGGCGTCCTCGGCTGCACCGTCGCCGCTGTACCCGGTGTACCAGCAGTCGTGGGGGTTCAGCGCGATCACCCTCACGGTCGTTTTCGCCGTCTATGCGCTGGCGCTGCTGCTGACTCTGCTCACGGTGGGAAGTCTGTCGGACCACATCGGACGCAAACCGATCCTGGTCGCGTCACTGCTGCTGCTGATCGTCAGTCTGGTGTTGTTCATCGTGGCCGACAGTGTTCCGGTATTGATCGCTGCTCGCGTCGTTCAGGGGATCGCCGCAGGCGCGGCGACGGGTGCCATGAGTGCGGCCATCATCGATCTGCAGCCCACCGTGTCGACCGGCCCGCTGCTCAACAGCGTCGCCCCCTCCTTCGGTCTGGCGGCAGGCGCAATCGGGGCCGGGTTGTTGGTGCAGTTGGCGCCGGCACCCGAAATTCTCGTGTTCGCCCTGTTGATCGCCGCCGCGGCAGTACTGGCCGTGGCCCTGCTGTTCGTGCCGGAGACGTCGGCGATGCGCGGCTTCGATTCCCGGCGTCACCTGGCGTCGACCCTGCTGCCGCGAGCCTCGCTGCCGAAGTCGGTGCGGGCACCGTTCGTGGTCATTGCTCCTGCCCTGTTCGCGACCTGGTCGCTCGGCGGGTTCCACCTCTCGCTGGGCCCGTCGATCATCGGCACCGTCTTCGGTATCGACAACCACATCGTGGGCGGCCTGGAGATCTTCTCGCTGTTCGCCTCGGGCTCGGTAGCAGCTGTCGTCGTGCGCAACGGGCTTCCTCGCACGGTGATGATGATCGGCGCGTCGGTGCTCGCAAGCGGCGTCGCGCTGACCTTGGTGTCGGTCGAAATCGGCTCGGTCGCGCTGTATTTCGTCGGCGCTGTCGTCGCAGGATCGGGCTGGGGAGCAACGTTTCTCGGTGCGATGCGCACGCTCGGTTCGTTGGTCCCCGCTGCGGAGCGAGGTGGCGTGTTCGCCACGACATTCGTCATCAGCTACCTCGCCTTCAGCCTGCCTGCGGTGATCGCCGGTCTCGCCGTGCATCGGCTCGGATTGAGCACCACGGTCGAGGTGTACGGGGCGTTCGTCATAGCTCTTGCACTGATCTCGGTCGTCGGGTTCTCGGTTGTGCAGCGACGAAATCGATAGCGCAGCAATCACTCCTCGATCTCCCCTCCCGAGGACGGGCACCATGTACTGCCCAATCGGATAGTCCGGCAGCGGTGTTGGAACGGTTCTGCCCTGCAGGTGTTCCGATCTCCTCTCGGTGCGGCCATGGTGGTCATCAGTGAGACGCCGATCACACACCCCAGGCGTTTCCTGACCACACTCACCGAGGAGACACCGATGGCAATCGAGCTCAATCAGATCTGGGAATTCCCCATCAAGGAGTTTCACCCGCTGCCCCGCGCCAAGCTGGGGGTCGGCGCTCACGACATGATCGGCGTCGAGGCGAAGGAACTCGGATTCAAGCGTGCCCTGCTCGTCACCACCGGACTGCGCGGATCCGGGATCATCGAGGAACTGATCGGCAAGATCGAATACCAGGGCGTCGAGGTGGTTCTCTACGACAAGGTCGAGTCGAACCCCAAGGACTACAACGTCATGGACGGTGCCGCGCTCTACCAGAAGGAGAAGTGCGACAGCGTCATCTCCGTCGGTGGCGGCTCCAGCCACGACGCGGCCAAGGGCATCCGCGTCGTCGTTGCCCACGACGGCCGCAACATCAACGAGTTCGAGGGATTCTCCAAGTCCACGAACAAGCAGAACCCACCGCATATCGCCGTATCGACCACCGCCGGAACGGGTTCCGAGACGTCCTGGGCGTACGTCATCACCGACACCTCGGACATGGAGAAGCCGCACAAGTGGCTCGCCTTCGACGAGGCGTCGACACCGACTCTGGCACTGGACGATCCGCTGCTCTACTACACCTGCCCCCAGCAATGGACCGCGTTCTGTGGCTTCGACGTTCTGGCACACGGTGCCGAGCCGTACGTGTCGCGTCTCGATTTCGCGCCGTCGCTGGGCAACGCGATCTACTCGATCGGCCTGGTGTCCAAGCACCTTCGCGAGGCCGTCTACGACCCGGGCAACCTGAAGGCTCGCGAGGGCATGATGAACGCCCAGTACATTGCCACGCAGGCGTTCAACTCCGGCGGACTCGGTGTCATCCACTCGATTTCCCACGCGATCAGTGCGTTCTACGACAGTGCTCACGGCCTCAACAACGCCATCGCTCTGCCGCGCGTGTGGGAGTACAACCTGCCTTCGCGCTACGAGCGCTATGCGGAGATCGCCGTGGCCATGGGCGTCGACACGAAGAACATGACCACCGTCCAGGCGGCCGACGCGGCAGTCGAAGCCGCCATCCGGCTCGCGAAGGACGTCGGCATTCCCGACAACTTCGGGTCGATCCGTTCCGCGACGTACGACAAGAACCGGATGAACACCGGCAAGTACGCCGGTAAGGGCGACGTGATCAAGGGTGACGAGAAGTCGGTACTCAAGATCTCCGAGCACATCCAGGAAGACTGGTGCACCCCGGGTAACCCCCGCGAGGTCACCGTCGAGTCGATGATTCCGGTCGTCTCGCACGCGATCAACGAGTCGTACTAACCGCCACCCATGTGAGTGGAACTTCGTAGCAGGGTACGAAGTTCCGCTCACATGCGGCGCAGCCGCCGTCCGAAGGGAAACACATGACCACGCTGTCGACAGTGCGTAGCGACGACACCGACACCGTTCGATTCACCGACGCTGCCGATCTGCGGAGGGCGCTCGCCGAGCAGGACTACATCGCCGACGACGATCTCGCCACCGTGGTGCATCTCGCGACAGCGCTCGATCGCCCCCTTCTGCTCGAGGGACCCGCGGGTGTCGGAAAGACCGAGCTCGCCAAATCGCTTGCTGCGGCGAGCGGCCGCAAGCTGGTGCGCTTGCAGTGCTACGAGGGCCTCGACGACAACCGAGCCCTGTACGAGTGGGATTACGCCAAACAACTTCTGCACGTGCAGATGCTGCGTGAACACATCGGTGCGCTGACGCAGCATGTCACCGACATCGACGACGCCTCGAAAATGCTTGCCGCCAAGGACTTCGGCCTGTATTCCGAGCCGTTCCTCTCGGTGCGTCCGCTGCTGGAATCGATCCTGTCCGAGGAGCCGGTGGTTCTTCTGGTCGACGAGGTCGACCGCACCGAGGAATCCATGGAGGCGCTGCTGCTCGAGGTGCTCGCCGAGAAGCAGGTGACCATTCCCGAGGTGGGCACCTTCACCGCACGAAGTGATCCGTGGGTCATTCTGACCTCCAACGACACTCGTGAGCTGTCCTCCGCCCTCAAACGCCGCTGCCTCCACTTTCATCTCGACTACCCCTCCGCCGAACGGGAACGTGAGATCGTCACCGCCCGCGCTCCGGAGGTACCCGATCGGGTCGCAGCCGACATCGTGGCGCTGGCAACCGAACTGCGGGCGCTGCCGCTGCGCAAGAGCCCATCGATCTCGGAGGTCATCGACGCGGCTCGTATCGCGTCGGTCCTCGGCCATACGGAGGACACCCGCAAGTATCTGCTCGCCGCGCTGGTCAAATACTCCTCGGACATGAAGATCGCGATGGCAGGCCCGGCGACGGAGACAGCCTCTGCAGCAACATCTCTCGGAGCCGTCGTCAACACGACCGCGACGGCGTTCCGGGGTCATGGTGGACGGGACAAGGGCGGCATCGGGATTCGACGATGACTGCGGTCGAGCCGTTCGCTCCGTCGGTGGTACTCGACGTGCTGTCGGCAGTGTTCGGCCGGACGCTGCGGCGGTTCGGAGTGGCGGCGTCGCCGGCCGAGGTCATCGAAGTCCGACGCGTGCTCGGGCTCCTGGGGGCACGTGACCTGACGGTTCTCCGCGCGGCGTTACGCGCCACGTGCGCGAAGTACGATCACGAACAGCAGGGATTCGATCTCGCGTTCGACTCGCTGTTCGCAGTCGGCTCGAACACTGTTGTCCACGAACACACTTCGCCGGTAGGCGCGCAGGTGGCGGGTGGCCTCCCGACCGATCTCGACGTGGGAGCCGACCAGGAGGCGGCGAAGTACGCCGAATACAACGAGCGTGCCGTCGAGATCGGAGATCTGCTCGACGCCCCCGAGGCCGACAAGGGCTTCAACCCACACAAGGACGACGACGACATCAGTCTGTCGTCGGAGGATCACGATCTGTCCATCGATACCGATGGCGACATGGGTCGACGGGGCGTGACCTACACCGTCGATCTGGAGCGTTCCGGTTCGACGGCTGCAGGGGAGTTGGCGTCGAGCACGAGCGGAGCGGTTGCAGGGCAACTGAACTGGGAGGATCCGGCAAGTATCCTGGCATGGTTCGATGCCTACGATCCCAGTAGCGTGTACGGCGATGGCGGAGATTCCGGGCCGCTGAGCGCGGCGATGTTGGACAGGATCACCGATGCCGTCGAAGCCTTCGTCGCAGCTCTGGGTGAGTTGACCGGGACGATGTCGTCACCGGTGCCGGTCGACGGCGCAGGGCGGGGGATCGACAGCCATGCCGAGATCGAGCGCGCAAGTCACGAAGTGTTGCGGCACATGCGCGGGACTCCTCGGCCGCGGCCTCGCGAACACTCTCGGGGCCCGCTGGACATGCGTCGCACGGTTCGGTCGAGCCTGCGCACGGACGGCATTCCGTTTCGGTTGGTCACCAGGACACCGGTTCCGGACAAGGTTCGATTGTTGGTGCTGGCGGACGTCTCGTTGTCCGTTCGCCCGATCACCGCATTCACGCTTAGACTTGCCCAGGCGATGCACTCGCGTGCGCACCGCTGCACTGTGATGGGCTTCGTCGATTCTCCGGTGGACGTGACGACCACCTTGCTCGGGAGCACGGGCGACGGAGCTCTGGCTGCCGTACTCGCGGATGCGCGACTGGACCTCGAAGCGAGCAGCGATTACGGCAAGACCTTCGCGGACCTGCTGGACTCGCACGGGGAGGTGTTGAACAAGCGCACCGCGGTGATCATCGTGGGGGACGGTCGGTGCAACGGACGGCCGCCCGGACTCGATGCGTTGGAGAAGATTCGCTCCAAGGTGCACCGCATCGCCTGGATCACTCCCGAAGCTCGTCGCTACTGGGCGCAGGCCGCGTGCTCGATGGAGGAGTACGAACAATTCTGCGACCAGGTGGTCGTGGCGCGAGACGGGGAACAGTTGACGGCGCACGCCGCCGATTTGGGGCATGCGCTGTCCTGACCCGACCCATCACACCACGTACCTGCCCGATCGGGTAGGTAGGAACCTGGCCCGGTGCTGGTGGGAACGGACCGACTGTGCTCGTAAGGTTGTAACCTGAATCACAGGTCCGGATCGTGTTCGGATCGAAGGACAGCGAGGGTGTGAACGGTGGACCAGGCAGCTACTGCGAACGTCGGCAAGGCGCTGCACGATCTCGATACTCGGCGCAGCCGAGCCGAGACGCCACGTGTCCTCAAGTTCCATGCGCCCGAGATCGTGTTCGGTCCGGATTCGCTCGGAGAGGTCGCGCATGCGACGCGTCGTCTCGGTGGGGTACGGCCGATGCTCGTCACGGACGCCGGCTTGATCGAGAGTGGCTGGGCCGGGCAGCTCGTCGACCTCCTTCTTGCGCAGGGGCTCGAGCCCCAGGTCTGGAGCGCACTGACGCCCAATCCCAAGGACGTCGAGATCGAGGCCGGCCACGGTTACTACGCGGACTTCGGCTGCGACGTGTTGGTGGCGATCGGGGGAGGGTCGGTGATGGATGCGGCGAAGGGGATTGCCGTCCTCGCCGGCAACGGCGGTCGAATCCTCGACTACGAGGGGGTGGATCGGGCCACCCGGCCGATCCCGCCTCTGGTGATGGTGCCCACGACATCCGGCACCGGAGCCGACGTCTCGCAGTTCTGCATCGTCACCGATACCGCGCGCTCGACGAAGATCACCATTCTCGGCCGAGCCCTGGTACCGGACATCACGGTGATCGATCCGATGTTGCTCACCACGATGCCCGAATGGCTCAACGCCGCAACCGGTTTGGATGCTCTGACGCACGGGATAGAGGCGTTCGTGTCGTTGGGCCACAACCAGCTCACCGACCATCATGCGCTCCGAGCCATCACCATGGTGATGTCACAGTTGGCTCGCACCATCGACGAGCCGACCGACATGGTTGCACGAGGGTCGATGGCGCAGGCGAGTCTGGAGGCCGGCCTGGCATTCACGAACGCGATACTCGGTGCGACGCACGCGATGAGCCACCAGGTGGGCGGGCTGCTCGATCTCCCGCACGGGGTGATCAACGGTGTGCTGCTGCCGCACGTCATTCGTTTCAACGCTGCCGAGGATCCGTTGCCGTACGTGGCCATCGCGACGAGTCTCGGGCTACCCGAGGGCAGGGCCAGGCCGGAGGAGGCCGCCATGGCCGTGGCCGATCGAGTGGACCGCCTCGCTCGTCAGGTCGGTGTTCCCGCCGGCCTGGCCGAGATCGGCGTCAGCGAGTCCGATCTCGATGTGTTGGCCACCAACGCATTACGCGATGCGTGCATGTCCACCAACCCGCGCTCGGCCACGCACCGCGAGATGGTCGATCTGTTCAGGACCGCACTGTGACAACCGGACCCGACCTCTCGTTGCTGACGGGACTGCGTTCGGGCAAGAACACGTTCTACCCCCAGTATCGCGGCGCGGCAGAACGTTTGGAACGCGTTGTCTATGCGCTGGAACTGATTTCGCGAGCACTGGTGCGCACGGTCGACGGTCCGGAAACGCTGGTGTGCGCTGTGGCCGAGGCCGCACGAGCCCATCTGAGTGCGCGCTGGGTCGTGTTCGCTCTCGCCGACGGGGCGTTCCCCGACGCCGGTCCTCGCAGATTGGTACTCGGACCCGACGCCACACCGTTTCTGGTCGACAACGTCGAAGGGCCACCGTTGCCGGACGACGTCGTCGACTGCCTCGAGTCGATCCGACAGTCGACGTGCGGCGACGGGCTGACCCCGGTGATCTCCGCCCATCACGCCTTCGTGCCGATCGCGTACGACGGGGGTGTCGTGGGCGCTTTTGCAGCGTGGACCGGTGAGCAACGTGTGCTGGACGCCACCGACGCCGCGGTGCTCAGCATCCTGGCCAGCCAAACCGCGGTGGCCCTGCAGAATTCGGCTCTGTTCCAGAGCCGAAGACAACTCCTCGAGCGCACCGAGAATGCCTACGCCGAGGCGAATCGAACAGCGGCCGACCTCGCCGCCCGCAATGCCGAACTCCTGCTGACACAAAGACAATTGGGTGCCGCACATCGGCATCAGGTGCTCGACGACGAACGGCATCGCATCGCACGCGAACTGCACGACAGCGTGACCCAGGCCGTGTTGTCGGCCGGTATGCAGATCGAGGTCTGTCGCAGTGACATCTCGGCGGAAGAGCGCAGTGACAGGCTGGATCTGGCCAAGGATCTGACGCGTCGGGCAGTGGATCAGCTGCGGTCGGCGATCTACGCGCTCAATCACCCTCAGGACGCCGACCGCACGTCGCTTCCCGAAATGCTCGAACAGCTTTCGGTGGTCCACATGCCCGACGAGTTGCAGGTCTCGCTGCGGGTGGAGGGAACTCCCGTCGAGTTGAGCAGCGAATGCGAGCATGCTTTGCTCCGCATCGCCGGAGAGGCGTTGTTCAACACTGCAGTGCACGGACATGCATCCCGGGCCATTCTTCGCTTGAGCTATTCGCTCGATCAGGTACAGCTGTCGATTGCCGATGACGGTGACGGCGATCCGGCGCACTTGCGCATGATGCTGCACATGGCCGAGTCCACCGACGTCGACGGCCGCCACCGCGGGTTGGCGAACATGGCGGCGCGCGCCCGCGAACACGGCGGGGTCTTCGAGATCCGCCGTGCCCGCACCGGGGGCGTGCGAGTGGCAGTGCGTATACCGCTCGACCCGAATTCCACGAAGGGCACAGCATGAGCGTCACAGCGGTACGAGACGGTTCGCCTCAGGCGGCGCCGCCCAGGGTTCGGATCGTCCTGGTCGACGACCACGCGATCTTGCGCGACGGGCTGCGTTCGGTACTCGAGCGTGAATCGGATCTGACGATCGTGGGGGAGGCGTCGACCCGAGAGGAGGGGTTGGCCGTCGTCGCTCGGGTCACACCCGACATCGTGCTGATGGACCTCAAGCTCTCTGCCAGCTCCGATTACGAGGGTCTCGCCCTGTGTGCGCAGTTGTCCAAGGCACACAACGGAATCGGTCTACTCGTCTTGACGACGTTCCTCGACGATCGTCTGGTGGTGGAGGCCGTGCATGCCGGTGCCCGGGGATATGTGGTCAAGGACGTCGACACCACCGAGTTGGTTCGCGCGATCCGCGCGGTGTCGCGCGGTGAGAGTGCGTTCGATTCCCGGAGCGCGTCGGCCGTCGTTCGTTCTCTCAACGGCACACCGAGCAGCATCGAGCGGCTGACCGAGCGGGAGCTCGAAGTGCTCCGGCTACTGGCAACGGGTCTGTCCAACAACATGATCGGAACGCGGTTGTTCATCTCGGCGACGACGGTGAAGTTTCACGTCAGCAACATCATGCGCAAACTTGCGGTGTCCCGCCGTGCCGAGGCCGTCTATGCCGCGAGCAAACAGGGATTGATCTGAGCGATGAGCCTTCGGGCGCAGAGTGCAAAGTAGACGGCGCTCGGCGTCCTGTCGGGAGCGTCCTCGCGGTGCAGGCTACGGATAACACATACCAGTGATATCCACGCCGAGGAGCACCCATGACGACTGTTCAGGAAGATACGCGCTCACACGACGCCCCGGCCGACCGCCCTACG
The DNA here is from genome assembly GCF_040702225.1 of Rhodococcus sp. NPDC080181. NCBI lineage: Bacteria > Bacillati > Actinomycetota > Actinomycetes > Mycobacteriales > Nocardiaceae > Rhodococcus > Rhodococcus sp. NPDC080181. Next base: position 201,643 of record NZ_JBFBKN010000008.1, on the reverse strand, counting down.
GAACTCACCGTTCTCGGAGCGTGTGCGCAGGACTGTCCGGATTCGTGCTCGATGGTGGTGACCGTCGAGGACGGGGTGGCGACGAGCGTCAGCGGGAGCAAGACCAACCCGTACACCAACGGTGGCCTCTGCGTGAAGGTGGACAACTATCTCGACAAGGTCTACAGCCCGGACCGAGTGCTGTACCCGCTCAAGCGGTCCGGGCCCAAGGGCTCAGGAGAGTTCGAGCGGATCTCGTGGGACGAGGCCGTGGCCACCATTGCCGAGAAATTCACCTCCATCGCCGAGGAATTCGGCCCCGAGGCGATCATGCCGTGCAATTACCTCGGCACCCAGGGCATTACGCAGGGTCTCAATGTCGGGGATGCATTCTTCAACCGACTCGGGGCGACGGTTGCCGAGCGCACCTACTGCGATGCGGGCTCGTGCACGGCCTACGCGATGACGGTGGGCGACACGGCAGGCGTCGACCCCGAGAGTTTCGTCCACTCCAAGTTCATTCTGATCTGGGCGGCGAACACCATGAGCACCAACCTGCACCTGTGGCCGTACGTGGCCGAGGCGAAGAAACGCGGGGCCAAGGTGGTGGTGATCGATCCGGTCAAGACCAGAACCGCCAAGGCCGCGAGCTGGTACATCCCCATTCGTCCGGGCACCGACGGCGCTCTCGCCCTGGCGATGATGCACGTGATCATCGACGAGGGATTGACCGACGCGGATTACATCGAACGCTTCACCATCGGTTTCGACGAATTGGCCGATCGGGTGCAGCAGTACACCCCGCAATGGGCGTCCGAGGAGACGGGTATTCCCGTCGAGGACATCTACACGCTGGCAAGGGAATACGCACAGAGTCAGCCCTCCGTCATTCGGATCGGCGTCGCCATCGAGCGCAGTGCCGGTGGCGGGCAGAGCGTCCGAGCCATCTCCTGTCTACCGTCGTTGGTGGGGGCCTGGCGTAAGCCCGGCGGCGGCATCCTGCAGCTGCCGCTGTGGGCGTTTCCGGTGAACTGGCCCGAGTTTCTGCAGACGGATCTGCAGACTCCGGGTACACGCGTGATCAATCTGTATCAGCTGGGTGAGGCGCTGACCGGCGGGTTGAATCTGGACACGCCCCTCAAAGGTCTGATGGTGTACAACTCGAACCCGGTGGTGGTGTGTCCCGATCAGAAGCGCATGATCGACGGGCTCAGCCGGGAGGATCTGTTCACGGTCGTCAGCGACCATTTCATCACCGACACTGCCGATTACGCCGATATCATTCTGCCCGCCACGACACAGCTGGAACAGGACGACATCAACTTCTCCTGGGGACACCTGTTCGTCACGTACAACAACCGGTCGATCGAGCCCCTCGGGGAGGCCGTCCCCAATACCGAGCTGTTTCGCCGATTGGCCGCCGCGATGGGCTTCACCGAACCGGTGTTCTCACGAACCGATGAGGAGCTCCTCGCCCTCTCCTACGACTGGAATGCCCCGGCAATGGAGGGCATCACGATCGACTCGCTCAAGAAGCTCGGGTGGCAGCGACTCAACCTTCCCGGTCCCGACGAGTACGCACCGCACGCAGAGGGGAATTTCCGGACGCCGTCCGGCAAAACGGAGTTTCTGTCCTCGGCCGCGGCGGGCGGCAACTTCGTGCTGCCGCTCTTCCGGCAGGGATCGAACGATCACCAGCCGGGACAACCGGTGGATCCGCTCCCGCACTACATTGCGCCGCGCGAGTCGTCGAGGACCAATCCTGGACTGGCAGAAAAGTATCCACTCAATCTGCTCACGCCCAAGTCACACGCATACCTGAATTCGAGCTTCGGGAATCTCGACATGCACCGCAAAGTGCAGAAGGAGCCGACGTTGCTGATCAACCCTGTCGACGGCGAACGGCGGGGAATCGCTTCGGGTGACGTGGTGCGAGTCTTCAACGATCGCGGCGAATTCACCGTCGTTGCCAAACTCGACAAGTCGGTCATGCAGGGTGTCACCGTCTGTGCGATGGGCGCATGGCGCAAAAACATGCTGTCGCTGTCGACTCCGGCCTCGCTCAATCCGACGGTGTTCGCCGACCTCGGGAACGCTCCGACGTTCTCCGACACCCTCGTCGAGGTCGCGGCGCTCGACGCCTGACAACTCTTTCTCCTACTACGAACAAGAGGATTCCGATATGGCCTACGTCGTGACCGAAGCGTGCATCGACCTGCTCGACAAGGCATGCACCGAGGAGTGCCCCGTCGACTGCATCTACGAGGGCGCTCGGATGATGTACATCAATCCCGACGAGTGCGTCGACTGCGGCAAGTGCATGCCCGCCTGTCCCAACGACGCCATCTTCTGGGAGCACAAGATCCCGGAGGAACAGAAGCATTTCGTCGACATCGCCGTCGAATTCTGTGAGGACGCAGATGCTTCCGGTGGCGCGGAAGATCTCGGCCCGGTCGGGCACGACCATCCCTCGATCGACGAAGTGGCGAAGAAGTGAGTGCCGCAACGGTTTCCGAGAGTGATCTGATCATCGTCGGTGCCGGACCGGCCGGGCTGTACGGTGCGTACTACGCGGGTTTCCGGGGCATGACGGTCACCGTGATCGACGCTCTGCCCCATCCGGGCGGGCAATTGGCGGCCCTCTACCCCGAGAAGAAGATATTCGACGTCGCCGGTTTTCCGGCGATCAAGGCGCAACATCTGGTCGACGCATTGGTCGAACAGGCGGATCAGGCGAAGCCGACGTATCTCATGGGACACGTGGCGACCGAACTCGAGGAATCCGAGAACTTCGTGCGGGTCACGACGGACAAGGGCGAGACCGTCGTCGGCAAGGCCGTTCTCGTGGCCGCAGGTATCGGTAAGTTCACGCCGAGGCCATTGCCGGCCGGAGCCGAGTTCCACGACCGAGGCCTACGGTATTTCGTGCCGAAACTCGATGATCTCGCCGGCGAACGGGTGATGATCGTCGGCGGCGGAGACTCGGCAGTCGACTGGGCGTTGAGCCTGGAGCCGATTGCGAAATCGGTGGTGCTGGTGCACCGGCGCAACGACTTTCGGGCCCACGCTCACAGCCTCGGTTTGCTGGAGCGGTCCGGTGTCGATGTCCTCACGCCGTTCGAGGTGGAGGAAATCCTGGGCGTGGACTCCGTCGAATCGGTGACGATCGTCGACGGCACCGGAGTCGACCGCCGACAGCTGGAGGTATCGAGTGTTGTTGCCGCACTGGGGTTCAAGGCCGCACTCGGCCCCATCGCCACGTGGGGACTGGACAAGTACCAGCGCGATATCGCCGTCGGACGGACGATGCGCACCAGCCGAAGGCGAGTCTTCGCGGCGGGCGACGTCGCCGGACACGAAGACAAGGTCAAGTTGATCGCAGTCGGGTTCGCCGAGGCCGCGACAGCGGTCAACCACATCGCCCCGCTCGTCGACGGCTCGGCAGCGATCGTGCCCGGCCACTCGAGCGACTCGCTCCACTGAGGAGAAACCCGTAGGAGCTCAGTTCGACCGACGAGGACCGTGAGCAGTGCCGACCTCGGGCTGCTCACGGTCGGTCGGCCACATCGGGCGAGTGACCGCTCGTGGGTCGTCGGATTGCGCGCACGCGGCCGCGCGGTACTGACGCGGGCTCATCCCGTACTGCTCGCGAAAGGCGCGACTGAACACTGCGGAGTCCGCGAAACCCCATCGCCGACTGATCTGGCCGAGCGAGCGGTTCACCGCGACGCTAGCGATGATCTCGCGTCGGCAGCGCTCGAGCCGTTTGACCCGAATGCTGCGCGCCACCGTAGTGCCACTGGCCGCGAACAGACGGTGCAGTTGGCGGGTGGAGACGAGCATGGCCGACGCGACCGTGCTGGGCGACAGATCTGGGTCTGCGAGGTGTTCCTCGATATACCGTTGCGCCGTCCGAACGAGGGCGGTACCGGGGGAGTCCAGCGCCGGGCTGGTGGTGGTGTTCCTCGCGATGACGCTGACCAGATCTCCGACCTCGTCTGCGATGGCCTGTGCGCCCGCGGTACCCAGCGTCGACCGGGTCGACCCCAGGTCGTGCAGAAATCGGCTGAGGAGGCCGCTGAAGCCGGCCGAGCCGTCGAATGCCATGGCCGTCAGGTCGCTGGATTCACGCTCGTCGAGTCGCAGCATGTGACGGGGCCAGGTGAATACTTCGAGCTCCCATTGATCATCGTCGGGGTGACCGTCGATGATCCAGTCGAAGGGACGAGACGTGTCGTAGATGGCGAAGTCGCCGCGGGAGAGCACGCATTCGCGTCCGTCCTGCACCACGATCGCGCGGCCTCGACGGATCATACCGATCTGAACGTATTCGATTCGGTCCTTCTCGATGAGCGAGTCGGTTCGCGCGATGCGTTGAGTCGTCGATCGGACAGTCGACACCTGCAGGTGCGCGAGAGACATCGATCGGACGGCTCCGGTGAATCGGCTGTCCGCCACGTCGGCTACGTCCAGGGCGACGAAGTGTTCGTTCAACATGTCGGACCAGTCGCCGCGGCTGGTCGTTCGAGTCGGAATGGAGAATCCGGATCGAGACAGCATGGGGACCCCTTGTCGTAGACGCTCACGGCGATGCAGGAGCTTTCTTCGAGATTAACCCGCAATGTTTCCGGTTGATTCACTGTTCGTAACTTTGCCGGAAAGTCGTGAGGCAGGGTCGTGCGCTGGTCGCTGCACGTCAACTACCGGGCGCGCGCGGTCAAGTGTGAGGCACTGCCGTCCGCGATTCTGGTGTTCGACCGAGTGAAAGGACTACTCCGTGGGTGACCCCGTTCGAGCAGTGCGCAGCCATCCGACCGACCTCGATTCGGGGACGGTGGACGCTCGGGGACGGGCACTTCGGGATCTCCGTATCTCGGTCACCGACCGGTGCAACTTCCGCTGTGTCTACTGCATGCCTCGAGCCGAGTTCGGTCCCGATCACCGATTCCTCGACACCGGCAGGCTGCTGTCCTTCGACGAGATCGACAGAGTGGCGCGGGCCGCGGCGACGATCGGGATCCGAAAGATCCGTCTGACGGGTGGTGAACCGTTGCTGCGGGCCGGAATCGCCACGCTGATCGAACGATTGAGCGCCATCGACGGCGTCGATCTCGCGATGACCACGAACGGGTCGTTGCTCGCAGCCCAGGCCGCATCGTTGTACGCGGCCGGTCTGAAACGCGTTACCGTCAGCTTGGATTCGATCGACCCGACGACGTTCGCGCGGATGAGCGACACGCGCGTACCCGTCCGGACCGTGCTCGACGGTATCGACGCGGCAGTTCGCGCCGGGATGTCACCCGTCAAGGTGAATGTGGTGGTGCGACGGGGCGTGAACGGTGATTCGATTCTCGACCTGGCCGAACGGTTCCGAGGGACCGGCATCGTCGTGCGGTTCATCGAGTACATGGATGTCGGGGCGACGAACCGGTGGGAAATGGCGCAGGTGACGGACGTCGACTCCATTGTCGACATCATCGGGGCAGCCCATCCGCTCGAGCGGATCGAGTCGATGTACGAAGGCGAGGTCGCGACGCGCTATCGGTATCGCGACGGGAGCGGAGAAGTCGGGGTGATCGGCTCGGTGTCGAAACCGTTCTGCGGCAGCTGTACTCGGGCCAGGCTGTCGGCGGACGGGCAGGTGTACACCTGCCTGTTCGCTTCTGCGGGAACCGATCTGCGCGCGCTGCTGCGTTCGGGGGCATCGCAGGATGCTCTCGTGGCGCGGTTGTCGGCGCTCTGGAACAGCCGTGACGATCGATACTCCGAACTGCGAGCGGGACCGGGGGACACCCCGGCCGGCGAGCGGATCGAGATGTCCTATATCGGCGGATGAGGCGGACCGTAAACCGGATCACACGTTCGGTCGACGAACACCGTTGTGCCATAGCCGAGCTCGGTTTGGCAGCCCGAGTGCGGTCGGTTCCCGTCGGATCGGCGGTCGGCGCAGTCCTCGCCGAGGATGTCGTTGCCGAACGCGCGCTGCCGCCGTTCGACAATTCTGCTGTCGACGGGTTCGCCGTGCGCCACACCGATGTGGCCTGGTCTCAACGACTGCCGACCACGCTGACCGTGTCGGCTCGTAGCGTGGCCGGGCCAGCGAGTGCCGAGCTGAGCGTGGCACCGGGTGAATGTGTACAGATCATGACCGGTGCCGTACTTCCACGAGGGGCCGATCTGGTGGTACCGGTGGAATACACCAGCGGATTCGTGACGTCCTTCGGGTTCGATACGGTGACCATCTGTTCGACTGGCTCGAAGAGCAATATTCGCGGTCGTGCGTCGGATTTCGATGCCGGTGACGTGGCCATCAGGGCCGGTACGGTGCTGACTCCCGCTCAGGTCGGACTGCTTGCGGCACTCGGACGAACGCATGTCAGGATCGGTTCGACATTGACCGTGGCTGTGTTGTCCACCGGATCCGAAATCCGCTGTTCGGGAGGCACTCCGATGCTCGGTGAGTGTTTCGACGCCAACTCTCCGATGATCGCAGCGGATCTGCTGCGGTGCGGTGCCGATGTGCACCTCGAATCGGCGGTATCCGACGACGTGCAAGCATGTAGAGAGGCCCTTGCTCGCTGCGCTGCGGTAGCCGACGTCATCGTGACGACCGGTGGAATCAGCGCAGGAACCGAGGAAGTGGTCCGGCTTGCGCTGGCGGATCACGACGTCGACTTCGCCTCGGTTGCGGTCAGGCCGGGAAAACCGCAGGGCTGCGGACGATTCGATGGAGTACCGATCATCTGCTTACCCGGAATTTCGGTGAGTGCGCTGATCTCCTACGAGTTGTTCGTCCGGCCGGTCCTGGCATCCGCTCTGCGGGATCCGGCGGCGGAGCGAACGGTGAGAACAGTGCGGGTTCGCGGCGACGGGACCTCGCCGTCGACCACACCTCGGGTTCTGTTGGGATTCATCGACGGCGCGGACGCCTCGGTCACGCAGTCGCATTCGATGGGAGCATTGGCAGCCGCGAACGGATTGGTCGTCGTTCCCCCGGGCGACTCACTCCCGCACGCAACGGGGCAGTACCCCGCGTGGACCTTCGATTCACGGGCGGCATCGAGACCGGGCCGGTACGTATGAGTTGAGCGAACAACTGCGCAGACCGCAGGCGGTGAGATCAGATGGTGCGGGGTGGAGGCCAAGCAGGATGGAGAGACGGGGTGACGGCGGGAAGTCGTCGCGACGGCACCAGCGCGCAAGCGAGAGTGCCGAGCAGACACTGAACGAGGTGCGCGCGGCAACGGGTACCGAGTACTAGGTCATCCAGCTCCCACAACTGCGATTCGGAAACCTGTCGGTGGGTCGAGATACTCTTTCTTCAGTTCGAACGCATGTTCTTCGATTGCGGGTCACCGGGGGGTGAGAAGAATGGCTGCACCAGTGGTGTCGTTGGATGCGTTGACTACTGCCGCGCGGGAAGAGAATCGGTGTGCGGCCCGAAAGATCGCTGCCTGCTACGACTTCCACCTCACCTGTATCGCCCAGGATGCGAAGCATCGACACTACAGCCGGTACGGACGGACCGAGATGGCACTCGCGTTGAGCTGCTCTGCCACCGTCGCCGAAGCGTACGTGTCCGTCGGCGTGGCACTGCACACCCGGCTTCCTCTGGTGAAAACCGCATTCGAGGCCGGCGACATCGACCTCCCCCGCGTACGTACGGTGTGCCGGATCCTCGACAACCTCTCCGACGACATCGTGAAGTCGGTCGAGGGCGACATCGTCGAGGCGGCCCGCCGGTCGTCACCGGGTCCGCTGGAGAAAGAGATCTGGGACATCCTGCTGCGGGTCGCGCCCGAGGAAGCAGCTGCACTACGCGAGTTCGCCAAGAGGTTCCGTACCGTTACCTACAGCCCGGCCGGTGAATTGGCCCGGATCCGAGCAGAATTGACCGCCCCCGAAGCCGCCGCCGCATGGCAGCTCCTGGAGGAGATGGCCGACACGGTGTGTGTGAAGGATCCGCGCGGTAAGCAGGAACGACTGTGTGATGCGTTCATGGCGCGGATGCACGGAGAACCCCGGTTGGTATGCCTGTGTGCACGCCCGGACTGCCCGAAGAAGGATGCGAGACTGCCGGATCGTCGGGTGCCGTTGACGATGGTCACCGTCGATATCGCCACCCTCATCGGGTTGTTGGCGAATCCTGCGTATCTGGCTGGGCACGGTTCCATCGATCCTGATCTGGCCCGGGAACTAGCTCGCAACAGTCAGTGGCAGATTCTGCTCACCGAGGCGGTGACGCTGGCGGAGACGCTCGGGCTGGCGGTGCAGAACCCGGAAACCGGGGAATGGGAACGACGCTCCACTGAATCGACAGACACCACAGACACCACAGTCGAGTCGAACACGGCAGACCCCGAGCCTGCACAGCTGAACTCGGCAGAATCGAATACAGCGGAAACGAATACGTCTGAAACGCAAACGGATAGAGGCACAGGAAGTGTAGCGGGCACCGCAACGAACACAGCAGCGCCGACGGATGCGGCATCGAGAACGGACTCGGCAGCACCGAGAACTCATGCCGACAACGCAACCGGCGATACACGCCGCGAAGGCAATGCTGACCCTAATTCCGTCGGCAGCCCGCAGGCCGGTACCGACACCGTCACCCGACCCAATACCTCGGGCACCGAAACCGGCCACGCCGCGAGCGCCGAAACACCACCGCCCGGACCTTCACCATCCGACCCAGGACCGCCACCCGACCCGGGACCGCATCCCGACTCAGGACCGGTCCGGAGTTCGGGTTCGGTTCCACCAGAATCGCATGCGACGACCGACACAACGCCACCCGCGCCGACCGACACAACGCCACCCGCGACGACCGCCGACTCCGACACTCGGCAACGACGCCGAAATGCCCTGGCCTTTGCGGCAGCCCTGTTCTGTACCCACACCCCTGTCGGCCGGGGCGCACGGCACAGCTCTGCCCTCGACCTACCGTCCGCGATGCGACGCCCTAACCCAACGATCCACGCAGCAGGCCGGACCCCCTCAGTCCACACACCGGCACACTGCACGCCCTCCGGCATCTACCTCGGCAATGCATCCCTCGCCGCAGCACTCGAATCCGCCATCGCCGCCGACCCCACTCTCGGCAAGTCCGTCGGACGCGACCCCATGACCGCTCGAGCTTTGATCTACCGACCCGACGCCCTCACCACCGCCGCAGTCCGACTCCGCGACCGCCACTGCCGGTTCCCCGGCTGCCACCGACCCGCGGCACGCTGCCAACTCGACCACGTGATCCCGTTCGATCACGCCAACCCACTCGGCGGCGGCTGGACGACCGTCGACAACCTCCAATGCATCTGCGAATACCACCACAGCGTCAAAACCGCCGGCTACTGGAAAGCAGTCATGCTCCCCGGCGGTGCCATCCTGTGGACCTCCACCTCGAAGACCACCCGAATAACTTTGCCCGCCAACGGAACAGCGGTACCCATCATCGGCAACGACCTCCGCCCAGACATACCCACCAAACCCAGACGATCCGGCATCATCACCTACCCCGACCCACCCGACAACCCGACTCCAGAACCGAGCGACGAGGAAGGTGACACAGCACCACCGTTCTAGAACTCCCGCGGATTCCGAGCCTGAAGTATCGAGACTGTTCAGACGAGTTGTGGTGCCGTCGTTTTGTCGATCACGAGCCAACCGCCGTGGTAGGTCGAGGTCTCGAAGGACTCTCCCGTCGATCGCCCCAACTCGGCCAGCGCCGTCTCGTCGAACGTGCGGATGTGTCCGTGGCAGACGGTGGTCTCTGTCTCGAACGGTACCGCGATGACGACGCGGCAGCGCGCCACACGTAGAGCCTCGGCGACGATGGCAGAGCCGGTCTCGGCATCGACGTGTTCGAGCAGGTGCAGGGCTGTCACGGTATCGACACTGTTGTCGTCGAACGGGATTCGGGCTGCATCGAACACTGCCGTGTCGAGTCTCGCGCCGAGGTGCGGAGCGACAGTCGCGAGCAAGTCCATGGTTCCCGCTGACTGGTCGGTCGCGGTGACCGAACACCCCTGCATTGCCAGCCGCAACGGAAAGAAGCCGAAGCACGAACCCAGATCGAGTACCGAACCGCGGATCGATGCGGCGGCACGCTGATGCACAGGAGCGAACACTGCTCGACCGGAGAGGAGGTCATCCAACGAGTTTCGGTAGTACGTCGTCCACGCCTCGACCGGATCGGCGATAGTGGTGCGTACGATTCCGACCAGCAGGTGCTCGAACTCGCGTTGAGACAGACCGATGTGGCGCGCCTGTTCGGTGATGAGCGGCACGAGGCCCTCGCCGATCTCGCCCGCAGCGAGGCAGTGGTTCACCTGCACGGTCGATCCTGCACGTACGGCGTCGAATCGGAGCCCGGGATTGTGCCGGACGACGACGTTCTCATGTGCCCAGACCCCGTCGGGTCCGGGTGCCAATGCATCGATCTCGGTCATGTAAGTCTTCTTCTGTCGTTTCTGTCGGCACCTTCTGTTCAGGTGAGCGTTCCACAGCGAACCGCGGCACAACTCGGATCGACCGCTGGTCGGTCCGCTCGGACGCTGTTCACCCCGCAGGCCGGACGGGCCGGTACCTACCCGACTGGACGGTTGATCGCGACGGCCGACCAGTTCCTGCGCCATGGCCCGTCGGAAACCTCGACGGCCGTTAGCGTGGTGATCCTGAACACAGTCGATCGGATTGTGGCCGAACAGATTTCGTAGGAGGAATCAGATGTCGAAGAAGAGTGAGAACGCTGTGGTCGGTACGTCGGTCGTCGAGTCCGATCTGGTGGAGGAGTCGTTGGTGGAGGAAGTCTCGATCGACGGCATGTGCGGCGTGTACTGATCATGACTACTGCTGTGCAGGCCACGCTCGATCTGGATGTGCGGTGGATTCTGCATCCGCAGGTGGCGTTGCGTCCCGAGTCGTTCGGGGCGCTGCTCTACCACTTCGGGACCCGCAAGCTGTCGTTTCTGAAGAACCGCACGATCGTGGCGATCATCGAGTCCCTTCCCGACCACCGGGATATGCGGTCGGCGATCGCGGCCGCAGGGATCAGCGATTCGGCATCGGCTCCCTACGTGAGAGCGCTCGAGACGTTGGCGGACTCGAACATGATCACTCGCCCGTAGAACCTGACCCATTCGTAGAAGAGGACGGCCCCTATGACTTCCACCCTCGAAAGACCAGCTCCGGTAGGGAAATTGGTCGATCAGTTCGAGCTCGGTCTCGATGCTCCGATTTGTCTGACGTGGGAGTTGACCTACGCGTGCAATCTGTCGTGTGTGCATTGTCTGTCGTCGTCGGGTCGTCGTGATCCGCGCGAGCTGAGTACTGATCAGTGCAAGTCGATCATCGACGAGCTGCAGAAGATGCAGGTGTTCTACGTCAACATCGGCGGCGGTGAGCCGACGGTCCGCAGCGATTTCTGGGAGCTCGTCGACTATGCGACAGCGCATCAGGTGGGGGTGAAGTTCTCCACCAACGGGGTCAAGATCGACAAGAAGGTCGCCGAGCGCCTGGCGGCGTCGGATTACGTCGATGTGCAGATTTCCATCGACGGCGCGACGGCAGAAGTCAACGACGCGGTCCGCGGTCCGGGTTCGTTCGATATGGCGTGCCGGGCGTTGGAGAATCTGAAGGAGGCCGGGTTTCGGGATGCGAAGATCTCGGTGGTCGTCACCCGGCACAACGTGAGCCAGCTCGACGATTTCAAGGCGTTGGCCGACAAATACGCTGCGACACTGCGTATTACACGACTGCGGCCGTCGGGTCGCGGTGCGGACGTATGGGACGATCTGCATCCGACGGCGGGCCAGCAGCGCGAGTTGTACAACTGGCTCGTCGCGAACGGTGAGGGTGTGTTGACGGGCGATTCGTTCTTCCACCTCTCGGCGTTCGGTGACGCTCTGCCGGGGTTGAACCTGTGTGGTGCGGGGCGGGTGGTGTGTTTGATCGACCCGATCGGCGACGTGTATGCGTGCCCGTTCGCCATTCACGAGAACTTCCTCGCCGGCAATATCGTCCGTGACGCCAAGGACGGTATGGGCGGTTTCCAATCGGTCTGGCAGACCTCGGAGTTGTTCCAGGAGTTGCGCTCACCGCAGACCTCGGGTGCGTGCACCAAGTGTGCCCATTTCGATGCGTGTCGGGGTGGGTGCATGGCGGCGAAGTTCTTCACGGGTCTGCCGATGGATGGCCCGGATCCAGAGTGCGTGATCGGTAACGGTGAGATGGCGTTGGCGGCTGCGGGGGAGATCCCGAAGTCGAGTGTCGATCATTCGCGCACCGGTCAGCGAAAGACTCCCCGTAAGTCGGTGCCGTTGACGTTGATGATGCGTCCACCGGCGAAGATCTGCGACGAAAATCCGCTCGCAGGAATGGAATAGGAACACAAAGCTATGGCGAAGAGTGCGTGGTTCGAGACCGTTGCCGAGGCGCAGCGGCGGGCGAAGAAGCGTCTACCGAAGTCGGTGTATGCCGCGCTGGTAGCCGGCTCCGAACGCGGTATCACCATCGACGACAACATGTCGGCGTTCGGTGAGCTCGGGTTCGCCCCGCATGTGGCGGGGTTGTCGGACAAGCGGGACTTGTCGACGACGGTGATGGGACAGCCGCTGTCGTTTCCGGTGATGATTTCCCCGACGGGTGTGCAGGCGGTGCATCCGGACGGTGAGGTTGCGGTGGCGAGAGCTGCTGCGGCGCGGGGTATTCCGATCGGATTGTCCTCGTTCGCGAGCAAGTCCGTGGAGGAGGTCGCGGCGGCGAATCCGCAGACGTTCTTCCAGATGTACTGGGTGGGTTCGCGCGAGGTGTTGTTGCAGCGGATGGAGCGGGCCCGCGCAGCCGGTGCGGTCGGGTTGATCATGACGCTGGACTGGTCGTTCTCGAACGGCCGCGACTGGGGTAGCCCGTCGATTCCGGAGAAGATGGATCTCAAGGCGATGGTGCAATTCGCTCCGGAGGGCATCATGCGTCCGAAGTGGTTGTGGGAGTTCGCGAAGACCGGGAAGATCCCGGATCTGACGACCCCGAACCTGACCCCACCGACCGGTGGTCCGGCTCCGACATTCTTCGGTGCGTATGGGGAATGGATGGGGACACCACTCCCGACGTGGGAGGACGTGGCGTGGTTGCGGGAGCAGTGGGGTGGGCCGTTCATGCTCAAGGGTGTGATGCGGGTCGATGATGCGAAGCGGGCCGTCGACGCCGGGTGTACGGCGATCTCGGTGTCCAATCACGGTGGCAACAATCTCGACGGCACGCCGGCTCCGATTCGGGCGTTGCCGGCGATCGCGGAGGCGGTCGGCGATCAGGTCGAGATCACCCTCGACGGTGGCATCCGGCGCGGCAGCGACGTGGTGAAGGCGTTGGCATTGGGCGCGCGTGCGGTGCTGATCGGCCGGGCCTACCTGTGGGGTCTGTCGGCGAACGGGCAGGCCGGTGTGGAGAACGTGCTCGACATCCTGCGCGGCGGAGTCGATTCCGCTGTCCTCGGGCTCGGCCACACCTCGGTGCACGACCTCTCACCCTCGGACGTGGTCATGCCGTTCGGGTTCGACCGGCGTCTCGGCGTCTAGACGACATCGGTGCTTACCGGGGCGGGGTGGTTCGAGACTGTCGCCGAGGCGCAACGGCGAGCACAGAAGCGTCTGCCCGAGTCCGTCTACAAGGCATTGTGGGCGGGCTCGGAGCGCGGAATCACGTTGGCCGACAACACGGCCGCGTTCGGTGAACTCGGATTCGCCCCGCACGTGGCGGGGCTGTCGGACACACGTGATCTGTCGACGACGCTGATGGGGCAGTCGCTGGCTTTTCCGGTGATGATCTCTCCGACGGGTGTGCAGGCTGTGCACCCCGACGGTGAGGTCGCTGTAGCGAGGGCGGCAGCACAGCGCGGTGTTTCGATGGGGTTGTCGTTGTTCGCGAGCAAGCCGATCGAGGAGGTCGTGGCGGCGAATCCGCAGACGTTCTTTCAGGTGCATTGGGTGGGTTCGCGGGAGTTGCTGGCGCACTTGCTCGATCGGGCCCGCGCTGCGGGTGCGGTGGGGCTGATTCTGACGATGGATTGGTCGTTCTCGGAGGGCCGCGATTGGGGGAGTCCGGTGATACCGGAACGCCTCGATGCGCGGGCGATGCTGCGGCTGGCACCGGAAGTGTTGGCTCGTCCACGGTGGCTGGCGCGGTGGGCGCGGACGGGTAGGTTCCCGGATCTGACCGCACCCAATCTCGCCGAGCCCGGAAAATCAGCGCCGACGTTCTTCGCCGCGTACCGGGAGTGGAAGTCCACCCCACTGCCGTCCTGGGAGGACATCGTGTGGCTACGCGAGCAGTGGGATGGGCCGTTCATGCTCAAGGGCATCTCGCGAGTCGACGACGCGCTGCGGGCCGTCGATGCCGGTGTCACGGCGATCTCGGTGTCCAATCACGGCGGCAACAATCTCGACGGTTCGCCGGCGTCGATTCGGATGTTGCCGGCGATTGCCGGAGCGGTGGGCGATCAGGTGGAGGTCACCCTCGACGGCGGTATCCGGCGGGGCAGTGACGTGGCGAAGGCACTGGCGTTGGGTGCGCGGGCCGTGCTGATCGGGCGGGCGTATCTGTGGGGTCTGGCGGCGAACGGTCAGGCCGGTGTGGAGAACGTCCTCGACATTCTGCGCGGCGGCCTGGACTCTGCGGTACTCGGACTCGGACATGCCTCGGTGCACGAACTGTCACCGTCCGATGTATTCGTAGCACCCGATTTCGCTCAATCAGCTCCCCGGTCTGCGATACCCGACGCCGATCGGAGTCCGGGATGCAGAACCCAGGAGCTGATGTGTGCCGCTGACTGGCGGCACTGGATCAAGACCTGCTGAATCCGTCGAGCATGCCGGTGTAGAGCTTGGGCGGCGGAGCCGCGAACTCTCCACGCTTGCCGGTCCCGAGTCCCAGGGTGACGAGGGATTGCACGAACAACGTTCCCGCTGCGACCCCGTCGACGACGGGCACTCCGATCTCGGACGAGATGTGTCGGCAGAGATCGGCCATGCCCGCGCAGCCGAGGACCACGGCGTCGCTGCCGTCCGTCTCGACGGCGACGCGACACGCCTCGGTGACGATCTTGCGGGCATCGGGGTCGGTCTCGAGATCGAGGACCGGCAGGTCGCACGCATGGATGCCGAGGCACTGCCGTCCGAAGCCGTAATGGTCGGCCAAATCCTGTGCCCGTCCGATCGTGCGTGCGAGCGTGGTGACGACGCTGAAACCGCGGCCGAGAAAACTCGCGGCGTGCATGGCCGCTTCCGCGATACCGATGACCGGTCCGGACGCGAGCTCGCGGGCAGCGTCGATGCCGGGGTCGCCGAAACAGGCAATGACGTAGCCGTCGACCCCGGCGGCCTCGCCGCGGGCGATCTCGGCGAGAATGCCTGGGACACTGAGGGCTTCGTCGACGTGGCTTTCGATCGACACCGGTCCCATGGATGGGCTGACCGCATCGACGACCGTGCCCGGGCCGACTACGGCCCGGGCACAGTCACCGATCGTTGCGGTCATCGAACTCGTGGTGTTCGGATTGATGACCTTGATGAGCACGTGCGAGATCCTATGCTTTCACTGGAGTGTCGAAGTTGGTGACGGCCAGCTTGGTCCGCGTTGCGAGGTAGAAGTACATCGCGAATCCGATGCCGCACCCGATGAACCAGCTGTACTTGGACGCCGTCGACATTCCGGCGATCTGCATGCCGTCGATGGCTCCGTTGAACAGCACGGTGAACATGGCGACCAGCGCGCCGACGATGGTGGAATACACCGCAGCCGGGTTGTATCCCTTGGAGTACCAGTACAGACCCGTCGTCGACATCGAGAACAGCTCGTCGACGACGACCTTCTGCTTGCGGACGAGGTAGTAGTCGGCGATCAGAATGCCGAACAGTGGTCCGATGAATGCGCCCAGAGTTTCGAGGGTCAGGTGGATGACGTCGGGGTTGTTGTACAGGTTCCACGGGGTGATCAGCACCGAGCCGATGGCGGCGATCATTCCGCCTGCGCGCCAGCTGATGCGCTGCGGGCTGACGTTGGAGAAGTCGAACGCGGGGGAGATGAAGTTCGCGACGATGTTGATACCGATGGTGGCGATCGTGAACGTCAGTGCACCGAGAACGATGGCGAACGTGCTGTCGATTCGAGCGACGGTCTCGACCGGGTCGGTGATCAGCTCACCGAATACCGGAAGCGTCAACGACGCTGTGACGACCACCAGGATCGAGAAGACCAGGAAGTTGACCGGGAGGCCGAGGAAGTTGCCCTTCTTCACCGCGGCGTAGGACTTGCCGTAGCGGGAGAAGTCGCCGAAGTTGAGCATGGGGCCGGAGAAGTACGAGACCACGAGGGCGATGGCTCCGAGCATCACCGGAATCGAGCTCAGGCCCGTGTGCTCGACCTCGCCGAGGTTGAGATCGATTGCGCCCCAGCCTGCTTTCCAGATCAGGTAGCCACACAGCATGAACATCACGACGTAGACGGCGGGCCCGCAGAAGTCGATGAACTTGCGGATCGATTCCATGCCGCGCCAGAAGACCGCTGCCTGAACGACCCAGAGGAACAGGAAGCTGGCCCAACCGAGCAGGGAGAGACCGGCGAAGCCGTAGTCGGCGGTGACGGCGTACGGGGCCAGTGACGGGAACAGCTTGATCAACACGATGTCGAGGGCTGCCGATGCCAGGAACGTCTGGATGCCGTACCAGGCCACGGCGATGAGACCGCGAATGATGGCGGGGATGTTGGCACCGAGGACGCCGAACACGCTGCGGCAGATGACCGGGTAGGGCACCCCGGAGACCTGGCTCGGCTTGGCGACGAGGTTGCAGAAGAAGTACACGATGGTGATGCCGACGAGCAGCGCGATCAGCACCTGCCAGCTCGCCAACCCGAGTGCGAAGAGGCTGCCGGCCGTGACGTAGCCACCCACCGAGTGCACGTCGGACATCCAGAAAGCGAACAGGTTGTAGGAGGTCCAGGTCTGCTTCTTCAGCGGAGCGAGGTCTTCGTTGGTCAGCCGTGGGTCGTAGCTGTCCTTGATCAGGCCTCCACCGACGGGGTGGCCCGCGGCTTCCACGAGATCTCCCGTTTGGGCGGGACCGTGCGCTGTATCTGTCATCGATGCTCCTGACGGCCGGGCAATGAATGGAACGAGTGAATGGGGAAAAGCTAGCGGCGAAGTATTGCGCCCTCGTGACGTGAGCGATATATCTTCAGCCCGGCGTTTCCGTGGGTGGATCGGCAAACAATCCGTGATCGTTCGACAATGTCGAAATGACCGAATTGAGACGCGTGTGATGGTGCTGGGCAGCGCGCAACAGTGCGTCGGAGTCGCGATCGAGAAAGGCGGCGATCATGTCGGCGTGGTCGTCGTGCAGTGACGCCCGATCGGATCCGGCGACATGCACCATCGGTTGCACGGGTTCGGTGATGTTCCAGGCGGATTCGAGCATGTGCAGGAGTCGGTGCATCCGCGAAGGCCGGGTCAGCGACAGGTGGAATTCGCGAGAGAGGCGGTGGTATTCGCGTGAGTCGTCCTCGGTCAACGAGGCCTCGAGCTGCCGGTTGATCTCGATCAGGTGCGCGCGATCGGCATCGGTGGCCTGTTCTACCGCGATCGGGAGTGCGGCAGTTTCGAGAACCTCACGCACGATGTACATTTCGCGCAGTTCTGCCGCTGTCAGCTGCGCCACCCGGTAGCCGAGATTGGGTCGATGGTCGACCAATCCCTCGCCGATCAGAGTCTTCAGGGATTCGCGTACCGGAATACGGCTCACGCCGAACAATTCCGCGACCTCGTCTATCGGAATGGGTGTATTCGGAGGAGCGTCACCGGCAAGGATGACGCGTCGGAGCTCGTCCAGAATTGTCGGCTGCGGGCCACCCGGTGCCGATATGGACAATTGCGAGAGCAATATCGACCGACGGCGGGGTGGCACGAATGGAAGATTATCGGCCGTGTGTTTCGTCCGCGTGACGGCTCGGTTCCGTCCGATAGCATCTGCACTCATGGCCACTGACACGCTCGGTACCCAGTACTGGCCGGACATCGTCGGACCGAAGCTCCTCGTGGTTCCGGTCGGTTCGCTCGAGCAACATGGGCCGCACCTACCTCTCGATACCGATACCCGCATCGCCGACGCCGTCGCGCGAACGGTTCCGAACGCTCTCGTGGCACCCGCGGTGGCGTACGGCTCCAGCGGCGAGCACGAGGGTTTCGGCGGCACCGTGTCCATCGGGTCCGCCGCGCTCGAGGCGCTGTTGGTGGAGTACGGACGCTCCGCGTGTCGGTGGGCAGAGAGGGTCGTCTTCGTCAACGGCCACGGCGGCAACGGTCCCACCCTGCGCTCGGCGGTGACGCTGTTGCGTTACGAGGGGCGCGACGTCGTATGGTTCCCGTGCTCGGTGCCGGGAGCGGACGCGCATGCCGGACGCACCGAAACATCGCTGCTGCTGCATCTTTCGGCCGAGGTGGTCGACATGACGAAAGCGGCACCGGGAAACACCACCGAGATCGCGGCTCTACTGCCCGAGCTGCGCGCCGGTGGCCTGGCCCCCGTCACGGCCAACGGTGTGCTCGGCGATCCCCTCGGGGCCACCGCCGAGGAGGGACGGCTCATTTTCGAGCAACTGCGGGAACGCGTGCTGGGTGCGGTGCAGAGATGGAGTCCGTCCCCGCACGGCGTCATCGTGTGAGCGATCGCGGTGCAGAACCGGCGGAAAGCCTGTTCGAGGCCTCGAACAGAAACGGGGAGCAGGTATGTTCCGACCGATTTACCGGGTGGCCGACACACCGACCGTTTGTCCGCTTACGATGCCCTGATGGGTGAAGGTCGGTTGCCTGACGGCTTCGGGGTGCGAGTGGATCCACGCGTACGCACATTCTCCGAGGGACGCGTTCTGATCGGTGGTTCACCGATGCGGATGCTCACGTTGGCACCGACGGCCGCGGCAATGATCGGTGACGGTTTCATCGAGGTGACCGACTCGCAGTCCGCCCTCGTGGCGCGCAAACTGCTCGACTCGGGGGTGGGCAACCCGCGGCCCATGTCCATCCCGTCGCCCAGTGATGTCACCGTCGTGGTGCCGCTCAAGAACAACGAGGCCGGGCTCGCGCGGCTGATCACGGCGATGCACGGCATGCACGTGATCATCGTCGACGACGGATCCGACGTCCCGGTGGCGGTTCCTGCCGTGTCGTGGAGCGTGGGTAGCGTGACGGTGCTGCGGCACGAGACCTCACGCGGGCCGGCGGCCGCACGTAATACTGGACTACGTTGCGCTACAACAGATTTCGTTGCTTTTCTGGACTCGGACGTGGTGCCGCGCAAGGGCTGGCTCGAGGTGATGCTCGGGCACTTCTCGGATCCGGCGGTGGGCCTGGTGGCACCCCGAATCGTCGCGCTGGAGCCCGAGGGCAGCGCACTGGCCCGCTACGAGCACGCCCGCTCCTCGCTCGACCTCGGACGCAAGGAAGCGGCGGTGCGCGCAGGGAGCGCGGTGTCGTACGTACCCAGTGCCGCCATGTTGCTCCGCCGGTCTGCTGCGGTGGAATGCCACGGGTTCGACGAGTCGATGCACGTGGCCGAGGACGTCGATCTGTGCTGGCGTCTGCAGGAGGCGGGCTGGCGACTGCGCTACGAGCCCGTGGCCCACGTGGCGCACGAGCACCGCGTCGCCTTCGTCGAATGGTTCGCTCGCAAACTGTTCTACGGCACCGGTGCCACACCGTTGTCCGCGCGTCATCCGGGCATGGTGCCACCGATCGCGATGTCGCCGTGGACGTTGGTGACGTGTCTTCTCGCCGCCAGCCTGACGCGTATCGGATTGCTCGGCGCTCTGGCCAGTTTCGGGGTCACGGTCGTCCGGCTGCGCAAGATGTTCGTCGGTCTCGATCAGCCCACCCGCATCGCGGCCGTTCTCGCTGCCGAGGGTTTCGTGGCGGGGTTGTGGCAACTTGCCTCGGCGCTGTGTCGACATTATTGGCCGATCACGTTGCTCGCGGTGTTGTTGTCCAGCCGTATTCGGAAGATCGCGCTCGGTATGGCTGTGGCAGAAGCGTGTTCGGATTGGTACAAGCATCGTGAACTGGGCGGGCTCGATCCGGTTCGATACATCTTCTTCAAACGCGCCGACGACATCGCGTACGGAACCGGGCTGTGGAGCGGCGCGCTGTCGGCTCGTTCCATCGAGGCGTTGAAGCCCCGCCTGGACGGCTGACCCGTGCGCCTGGAAGGCCGGGCCGACGACGAGGGAAGTCCACTCGACGCCGACGTCATCGTCGTCGGAGGCGGGTCGTGCGGCTGTGTCGTCGCGGCGCGACTGAGCGAGAATCCCGACCGCTCAGTTTTGCTGCTCGAAGCCGGGCCGGCATCTGCGGGGGTCGACGACATTCCGCGCAGCCTGGGCGACTCGACGACGCTCCCCATCGGTCCGGACAGCCGGTGGGTGAGCCGCTACACCGCCGAACTCACCCGCGACGTCACGCGCACGGTGACCCGGGGCCGAGTGCTCGGCGGATCGGGCGCCGTCAACGGTGGCTACTTCGTCCGGGCGATCCCCGCCGACTTCGATGCGTGGCCACAATCGAACTGGTCGTTCGATCAGGTGCTGCCGTTCTTTCGTCGTTCCGAGAGCGATCACGACCTCGATGCCGCCGGCGGTACTGGCATCGCGGGTCGCTGGCACGGAACGGACGGGCCGATGCCGATCACCCGACCGCCCGCGTGGGCCTGGCATCGGCTGACCGCCGCGTTCGTGGACTCGGCGACGAGCGCCGGGATCGGCTACCGCGAGGACCTGAATGCTCCCGATGCGGGGGCGGGCGGTGTCGGTGCTGTTCCCTCGAACGTTCTGGGCGGGACACGGGTGAGCGCGGCCAGGGCATACCTCCTGCCGAATGCCGACCGGACCAACCTTCGTATCCAGGGTGATACGACAGTGGTGTCGTTGAAGTTCAACGGCAGCAAGGTGATCGGAGTGGAGATCGCCGTCGGCGGAGTGCGCAGAATCGTCCGAGCCGATACCGTGATCGTGTCGGCGGGGTCCGTGCACACGCCCGCGCTGCTGATGCGATCGGGCATCGGTGATCCCGAAAATCTTGTCCCGCTGGGTATCTCGATGGTGGTCGACAGTCCGGGCGTGGGTCGCGGATTCTCCGACCACCCCGAGGTCGCCGTTCCCCTCGTTCCGAAACATTCCCCCGAACATTCCCCGGACGATCGGTTGTCGTCTCCGCTCGAGGCGGTGCTGCACGCGGGCGACGTGGAAATCCGGCCGTACACGAGGCGGTTCGACGAATTGATACCCGGTCTGGACGTGGGGCCGCACTCGTTCGGCGTCGGTCTGATGCGGTCGACCGCGCGAGGACGCATCGCGTTGCGCACGGGGGACGCGTTCACTCCTCCCGCGGTGAACTACCACTACCTCGAATCGGAACGGGACCGTCGGGCGATGCGAGACGGGGTCGAACTCGCCGTCGACCTGCTCCGATCCCCGGCCATGGCGTCGGTCGTGGACGTTCCCGCCATCGCAGATCCGCTCGCGCCACTCGGTACGTCGCTGCACCTGTCGGGAAGCGCTCGAATGGGGCCCGAATCTGATCCGGGGTCGGTTCTGGACGACCATTGTCGGGTGCGTGGGATCGACGGCGTGTACGTCGTCGACACCTCGGCGTTCCCGGTAGTACCCAGCAGAGGGCCCCACGCAACGGCCGTCATGTTCGCCGAACGGGCCGCGGCGCTGATCGATCGGCACGATCGCGGCGCATGAGGCGTAGCGTTCGTGGTCTGGGGACCGTTCAGGTTCCCCAACAGATGGGTTTCTGCCATGTCGGACAAATCGCCCCGCAACACGATGACCAAGAAATCCGGCAAATCGCTCAAGGACAAGCGCGCCGACAAGCGAGCGAAGTCGAGTGGCGACACCAGCAACGACATCATCACCTCCGCCGTCAAGAAGAAGTAGCCGGTCGTCGTCGACGGGACCGGCCCCGGTCGCACCCGTCGACAGCGGCTGTATCCTTGCCTGTGAGCTGGGTTACAACGATGTGGACAGGTCACGGAGGAAGCGTCGAATGGCAAGCCGATCGGACAGTGGCGGCAACCCCTGGGTCGCAGTGCGTCCCGGTGAGGATGTCACTGTGCTGGCGCGCCAAATGTCCAGTGCCCATCAATCTTTCGTCGACGACATCCGTACTCACGGCTCGGCGGTGCGGTCCGTCGTACTCGACTCGTGGATGCGAAGTCGAACCAAGGGCGTCGACCCGGACGGCGGTAGTCAGGCACCGGCCCTGAGCGGACCGGACCTCGACCGCTATCGCAACGGGCATCCGATGGCACTCATCCGCCCGGTGATCCGCAAACTGCTCGTCGAAGACGCCTCCGACACCGGTCTGCTCGTCGCGATCTCCGACGCGGAGGGCCGCCTGCTGTGGGTCGAGGGCGATTCCTCGGCCAAGGACCGCGCGCTGACGATGGATTTCGCCGAGGGCGTCGATTGGAGCGAGGAGAGCAAGGGGACCAACGCTCCGGGAACGGCACTCGCCGTCGATCACAGCGTGCAGATCTTCGCGTCCGAGCACTTCTCGCGATCGGTCCACGAATGGAGTTGCTCGGCAGCACCGGTCCATCACCCCACCGGCGGCCACATCCTGGGAGCCATCGACATCACCGGCGGGCCGCGGGTGGCCGTACCCGAGGTGCTCTCGCTGGTGCGGGCCACCGTCGCAGCCGCCGAGTCCGAGTTACGCCTGCACCTGTTGAACTCGCCGAAATCGTTGGGCGACACGGCTCCTCGTCTCGAAGTTCTCGGATCCGGCCGGCCCGGAGTGGTGCGCGGCTCGGGCCGAACACCTCTCTCCCAGCGGCATGCCGAGATCCTCCTGTTGCTCGGCGATCATCCGGAGGGGCTCAGTTCGGACCATCTCGCCGTCCTGCTCGACGAGCAGGAACTCGACTCGGTGACCATCCGCGCAGAGATGTCGCGGCTGCGTAAGTCTTTCGGTACCGCAGGCCTCGCATCCCGGCCGTACCGATTGGTCGGCGAATTGTCCTCCGATGTCGGCGACATCCGACGAGCCCTGGACCGCGGCGACGTCGAGGCGGCTCTACGGATCTACACCGGACCGGTGTTGCCCGGCTCGTCCGCCCCCGGCATCGAGGAGATTCGCGAAGAACTGCGGTCTCGTATGCAGGCGGCGCTGTTGCGGCTGGGGGATCCGGTGTTGCTCGCCCAGTGGACCTCCTCCATCCACGGTCGATCCGACGTGATCGCGTGGGAGGCCTATCGCGCCACGCTGAGTCGCGATTCCGCGCTCTACGGCCAGGTCAGCGCACGTATCGATCTCCTCGACCGAGATCTGGGGATCTGACGCACCCGTTGCTGCGGCGCCGTCCGCACGACGGCAACGTAGTTGCAACGTTGCACCCCCTAGTGTCCTGAATCACACACCGCATCAGCAGTGCAGCACGTGTCGATCAGGAGGATTTTCAATGTCCGTCTATGCCCGTCCAGGTACCGCCGATTCCGTCATGTCGTTCCAGTCGCGCTACGACAACTGGATCGGCGGCGAATGGGTGCCACCGGTCAAGGGCCAGTACTTCGAGAACCCGACTCCGGTCACCGGTGAGAACTTCTGCGAGGTTGCCCGTTCCACGTCCGAGGACATCGAACTCGCCCTCGATGCTGCGCACGCCGCCGCTCCCGCCTGGGGCAAGACGTCTGCGGCCGAACGCGCCGTGATCCTGAACAAGATCGCCGACCGGATCGCCGAGAACCTCGAGTCGATCGCTCTGGCCGAGTCCTGGGACAACGGCAAGCCGATTCGCGAGACCCTCAACGCCGATATCCCGCTCGCCATCGATCACTTCCGATACTTCGCCGGCTGCATCCGCGCGCAGGAAGGATCGCTCTCCGAAATCGACAGCGACACCGTCGCTTACCACTTCCACGAGCCGCTCGGCGTCGTCGGGCAGATCATCCCGTGGAACTTCCCGATCCTCATGGCCGTGTGGAAGCTCGCGCCCGCGCTCGCTGCGGGTAACGCAGTGGTGCTCAAGCCCGCCGAGCAGACCCCCGCGTCGATCCTGCACCTGATCTCGATCATCGGCGATCTGCTGCCCGCAGGCGTGCTCAACATCGTCAACGGATTCGGCGTCGAGGCAGGCAAGCCGCTGGCATCGAGCCCGCGTATCTCCAAGATCGCGTTCACCGGCGAGACCACGACCGGACGCCTGATCATGCAGTACGCGTCGCAGAATCTGATCCCGGTGACACTGGAGCTCGGTGGCAAGAGCCCCAACGTCTTCTTCTCCGACGTGCTGCAGGCCAACGACGACTACCAGGACAAGGCACTCGAGGGCTTCACGATGTTCGCCCTCAATCAGGGTGAAGTGTGCACCTGCCCGTCGCGCTCGCTGATTCAGGCGGACATCTTCGACGAGTTCCTGGCCCTCGCCGCGATCCGCACCAAGGCTGTGCGACAGGGAGATCCGCTCGACACCGAGACGATGATCGGTGCGCAGGCCTCGAACGATCAGCTCCAGAAGATCCTCTCGTACATCGAGATCGGCAAGGGTGAGGGCGCACAGATCGTCACCGGCGGCGAGCGCGCACAGCTCGGCGGCGACCTCAACGGCGGCTACTACATGCAGCCCACCATCTTCACCGGCAAGAACGACATGCGCATCTTCCAGGAAGAGATCTTCGGGCCGGTCGTCTCGGTCACGTCGTTCACCGACTACGACAACGCCATCGAGATCGCCAACGACACCTTGTACGGGCTCGGCGCAGGCGTCTGGTCGCGGGACGGCGGTATCGCCTACCGCGCCGGCCGCGATATTCAGGCCGGTCGCGTGTGGACCAACACGTACCACCAGTACCCCGCGCACGCCGCGTTCGGTGGCTACAAGCAGTCGGGTATCGGCCGCGAGAACCACAAGATGATGCTCGATCACTACCAGCAGACCAAGAACCTGCTCGTGAGCTACGCCCAGAAGGCGCAGGGCTTCTTCTGATGGAGAACGCTCGGCCGCCCGCGCGGCTGAAGACAACCGCCGAGGCGATGGATCTTCTCCGTCGCCTCGGCGGTATCCACGGCGAACTGATGATGCATCAGTCCGGCGGATGCTGTGACGGCTCGTCGCCGATGTGTTATCCCGCAGGCGAATTCATCGTCGGCGATCGCGACGTTCTGCTCGGGTACATCGACCTCAGACTCGGAGTGGGCGAGATCGCCCAGGACCTCCCCGAGGGTGTCGACGGCGTACCGGTATGGATCTCGGGTTCGCAGTTCCAGGCGTGGAAACACACCCAACTCGTACTCGACGTGGTGCCGGGCCGCGGCGGCGGATTCTCGCTCGAATCGCCCGAAGGCGTGCGGTTCCTGAGCCGTGGGCGCGCCTACACCGCGGAAGAGAACGAACTTCTCGCCGCGCATCCACCCCTCGTCGGCGTCGACTGGGAAGAGGGCCGACGACCGCCGGTACCCGACGACCCACTCGTGGTCGCCGAGGCCGTCGACGCTTGTCCCGTGCCGGGGATGCTCCAGGGCTGAGTGCCTATGGCAGTGGCGCGGCTCCGCTTCCGGGTCGTTCCGCGGGCTCCACTCCCGTGTGCCCCAGGCGGCACATAACCGCACCACTGCGCGCAGCGCATACAGTGCGAACGATGAAGAGCTCATCGAAAACCGGCGCGGCCGACGGCGGCGACAGCCTGCGCACCGTGGTGATCGCGTTCGTCGCCAACCTCGGTGTGGCCATCGCCAAGACGTTCGCGGCGGTGTTCACCGGGTCCGCGTCGATGGTCGCCGAGGCCGCTCACTCCTGGGCCGATACCGGTAACGAGATCTTCCTGCTCGTCGCCAATCGCCGCGGGGCGCGCGGCCCCGACGATCGGCGTCCGCTCGGGTACGGCCGGGAGACGTACTTCTGGTCGACGCTCGCGGCCATCGGCTTGTTCGTCGCCGGTGCGGCGGTCTCGGTATGGCACGGCATCACCTCGTTGCTTGCGGGCGAGTCGAGCAGTGAGAACTACCTCGTCGCCTACGTCGTGCTCGCCATCGCCTTTCTGCTCGAGGGCGTGTCCTTCCTGCAGTCGGTACGGCAAATACGCGGCGAGGCAGCGCAATACGACAAGGACTTTCTCGATTACGCGTTGGAGACCTCGGATCCGACGCTGCGGGCAGTGTTCGCGGAGGACAGCGCGGCTCTGATCGGCATCGTGATCGCCGGTGCGGGAATCGGTTTGCACCAGCTCACCGGATCGGCGGCGTTCGACGCCATCGGCTCGATTCTGGTGGGCGTTCTACTCGGGATCGTGGCGTTCGTGCTGATCGATCGAAACCGCCGATTCCTCACCGGCGAACCAGGATCGAGAGCATTATGGAACGCGGTAGTGCAGCGAATCGAGCTACTCCCCGAGGTGGCGTCGGTCCGGTTCGTTCGCATCGAGTTCGTCGGTCCCAAACAGATCTACGTGGTGGCGAGTGTCGATCTCGTCGGTGACTTCGCAGAGTCACGCATCGCGCACACGCTCCGGCGGCTGGAGCGTGAGCTGGAAACCAACAGAGCTGTGGTGGACGCAGTACTGACAGTCGCAGAACCGGACGAGGGAGATATCGGTGACGTGAATGCGGTTGCACAGCAGCCGTAATTCGCCCGTCATTCACCGATGACACCCCGCTTACATCACGGACCTATCGTGAACCGGTTCGCGCGCCCCACACACCCGAATGGGCGTCCCCTCGCGAGGGACCTGGTACGAGAGGCTTGCAATGTCCGTGAAAGATCCCCAGTCGCCTCACCCGAAATCCGGCTCCTACGAGGGCACACAGTCGCACGTCGAGGGCGGTGACTACCTGGCCAAGAGAACCCTGAAGAAGGGAACCGCCGGGTGGGTACTTCTCGCGGGCCTCGGTGTCAGCTACGTCATCTCCGGTGACTACTCGGGCTGGAACCTCGGTCTCGCCGAAGGCGGCTTCGGCGGTCTGCTCATCGCAGCGATCATCATCGCGGGCATGTATCTGGCCATGGTCCTCGGAATGGCCGAGATGTCCTCGGCACTGCCCGCTGCGGGCGGCGGCTACACCTTCGCCCGCCGTGCTCTCGGACCGTGGGGCGGATTCGCCACCGGCACAGCCATTCTCATCGAGTACGCCATCGCTCCCGCCGCCATCGCCACGTTCATCGGCGCGTACGTCGAATCGCTCGGACTGTTCGGGATCACCGACGGGTGGTGGGTGTACCTGGTGGTCTATGCCGTGTTCATCGGAATCCACCTCTCCGGCGCAGGAGAAGCCCTCAAGATCATGTTCGTCATCACCGCTGTCGCCTTGGTCGGACTCATCGTGTTCGCGATCGCTGCCCTCGGACAATTCGATGCGAGCAACCTGACCGACATCGCGCCGACCGACGCAGCCGGAGCCTCGGGATTCCTGCCGTTCGGCTACCTCGGCATCTGGGCGGCTGTGCCGTTCGCCATCTGGTTCTTCCTCGCCATCGAGGGCGTGCCGCTGGCCGCCGAGGAGGCCAAGGATCCGACCAAGAACGTCCCGCGCGGCATCATCGCCGCCATGGGCGTACTGCTCGTCACCGGTGCCGTCGTCCTGTTCCTGGTGACCGGAGCGGGCGGGGCCGACGCCGTCAAGGAATCGGGAAACCCGTTGGTGGAGGCGCTCGGTGACGGAACTGCGAGCAAGATCGTCAACTACATCGGCCTGGCCGGACTGGTCGCGTCCTTCTTCTCGATCATGTACGCGTACTCGCGTCAGCTCTTCGCGCTGTCCCGTGCCGGCTACCTGCCGAAGACGCTGTCCATCACCAACTCTCGCAAAGCCCCTACGCTCGCGCTGATCGTGCCCGGTGTCATCGGATTCCTGCTCTCGCTGACCGGTCAGGGCGGAATGTTGCTGAACATGGCCGTGTTCGGTGCGGCACTGAGCTACGTTCTGATGATGGTCAGCCACATCGTGCTTCGCCGCAACGAGCCGAACATGGAACGGCCGTACCGAACCCCCGGGGGCGTTGTGACCACCGGATTCGCGTTGATCATCGCGGCACTCGCCGTCGTCGCCACCTTCGTCGTCGATTCCACTGCGGCACTGTGGTGTCTGGCAGTGTTCGTCGCGTTCATGGCCTACTTCGGCATCTACAGCAGACATCATCTGGTCGCCAACTCGCCCGACGAGGAGTTCGCCGCACTGGCCGAGGCCGAGGCCGAACTGGAATGACGATCTACACCCAGCAGGTATCCGGGACCACCTACACGTTCGACGGTCTGGTCGACCTGATGGCCAAAGCGACACCGCTGCGATCGGGTGACGAATTGGCCGGCTGCGCGGCCGAATCCGATGCCGAACGGGCTGCCGCGCAGTGGACGTTGTCCGAGGTCTCCCTCGATGTCTTCCTGCACGATCTGCTCGTTCCGTACGAAACCGACGAGGTCACCAGGCTCATCATCGATTCGCACGACCGCATCGCGTTCGGGGCCATCTCACACCTGACCGTGGGAGGTCTTCGGGATTGGCTGCTGCAGGTGACCGCGGGGCCCGATGCGGCCGCGACACTGCGATCGGTCGCGGCCGGATTGACACCCGAGATGGTCGCGGCGGTCAGCAAGATCATGCGAAACCAGGATCTGATCGCGGTGTCTCGGGCCGCGCAGGTGACGTCGGCGTTCCGGACGACGATCGGCCTACCCGGGACTCTCACCACGCGTCTGCAACCCAACCACCCGACGGACGATCCGCGTGGCATCGCCGCGGCCACACTCGACGGGTTGCTCCTCGGGTCGGGTGACGCGGTCATCGGAATCAATCCCGCGACCGACTCACCTCAGGCCACCGCCGACCTGCTGCATCTGCTCGACGAGATTCGGCAGCGATTCGAGATCCCGACGCAGTCCTGTGTGCTCTCGCACGTGACGACGACGATGGAATTGATCGACAAAGGAGTTCCGGTCGATCTGGTGTTCCAGTCCATCGCGGGTACCGAGGGTGCCAATTCCAGCTTCGGCGTGAACATTCCGTTGCTCCGTGAGGCCAACGAGGCGGGTAGATCGCTGCACCGCGGAACCGTCGGGAACAACGTCATGTATCTCGAAACGGGGCAGGGTTCGGCGCTGTCGGCGGGAGCGCACATCGGCACCGGCGGCCGGCCCGTCGATCAGCAGACCCTCGAGACGCGTGCGTACGCCGTGGCCCGCGATCTCGAGCCGCTGCTGATCAACACCGTCGTCGGATTCATCGGGCCGGAGTACCTGTACGACGGCAAGCAGATCATCAGGGCAGGCCTCGAAGACCACTTCTGCGGCAAGCTCCTCGGACTGCCGATGGGAGTGGACGTCTGCTACACCAATCACGCCGAGGCCGATCAGGACGACATGGACACGTTGCTGACGTTGCTCGGTGCGGCCGGCGTCGCGTTCGTCATCGCAGTGCCGGGGGCCGATGACGTCATGCTCGGCTACCAGTCCCTGAGCTTCCACGATGTGCTCTACGTGCGACAGGTCCTCGGTCTGCGGCCCGCACCGGAATTCGAGTCCTGGCTCTCGCGGCTGGGGATGGCGGACGCCGACGGCCGAGTCCTCGACGTCGATGCCGCGGGATCGCCGCTGCGGGCCTTGATGAGTGCGCGATGAGCACGCCTGCGGAACGACCCGAGGCAGAGTTCTGGGGTGAGTTGCGGGCGAGTACCCAAGCTCGGATCGGTCTGGGGCGCATCGGCGATTCGTTGCCGACGACGCGGGTGCTCGAGTTTCGCTCGGCGCACGCCGCGGCCCGGGATGCGGTGCACATGCCACTCGAGGTCGACGAGTTCGTGCGTCGGGTTGAGCAGGTGGGGCTCGGTACACCCTCGGTGGTGACGTCGTTGGCGACGAGCCGGGCCGAGTATCTGCGTCGTCCGGACCTGGGTCGTCAGCCGAAGGATTTGTCGGCGATTGCACATTCGGAGGACGAGATAGGCATCGTGCTGAGCGACGGATTGTCTCCCCGGGCCCTGGCGGATCACGGTGTCGCCATGGTGGAAGCACTGAAAACCGAACTTGCCGAACGGTATTCGATTGCTGCACCGGTCATTGCGACCGAGGCCCGAGTGGCGCTCGGTGATCACATCGCGGCGGCGATGGGCGTGCGGACGGTACTGGTTCTCATCGGGGAGCGACCCGGCCTGTCCGTCGCGGACAGTCTCGGCATCTACTTGACGCACCTTCCCGAGCCCGGCCGTACCGACGCCGATCGCAACTGCATCTCCAACATCCACCCGCCCGAGGGGCAGGGGTACGCGCAGTCGGCCCGCATCGTGGCAGGTCTGCTGGCCGGAGCCAGGAAGCTCGGACGGTCCGGCGTCGCGCTCAAGGACACGTCGCGCGCCGAGGTGCTCGAGGCTGCGGACGTCATCACACTGGAGTAGGACCCCCATTCGGGGGTGGCCGGCCGTGACCGGCGTCACTACCGTGAGGCTCATGGACAGTTACGCCCGCGGAGATTCGGACACAGCGATACTCGACGACACGATCGGCCGAAACCTGCATCGCACCGTCGAGCGGCACGCCGAACGCGATGCCCTCGTCGATGTCGCATCGGGTAGGCGGTGGACCTACTCGGAGTTCGCGGCGGACGTCGAGTTGTTGGCGGCGGGGCTGCTCGTGGCCGGAGTACAAGTAGGCGATCGAGTAGGGATCTGGGCACCGAACTGCCCCGAATGGACGCTGGCGCAATATGCGACGGCGGAGATCGGGGCAATTCTGGTCAACATCAATCCGGCGTACCGCTCGCACGAGCTGCAGTTCGTGCTGAGACAGGCGGGTGTGTCGGTGCTGTTGTCGGCCACCGAGTTCAAAGGGTCCGACTACACGGCCATGATCGACGACGTGCGACCGGAAGTGGCAACTCTGCGCGAGGTCCTCTTCATCGGAAGCATTCAGTGGGAAGCGATGACCGATCGAGGGCACCGAGCGTTGGCGAAGACTCCGCAGATGGTCGCCGACGTGTCGAGCACACTTCGCCCGGACGACGCGATCAACATCCAATACACTTCGGGTACAACGGGTTTCCCGAAGGGTGCGACGCTCAGTCACCGCAACATACTGAACAACGGCTTCTTCGTCGGCGAGCTCTGCCATTACACCGAGAACGACAGGGTCTGCATTCCGGTGCCGTTCTACCATTGCTTCGGCATGGTGATGGGCAATCTCGCGTGCACGTCGCACGGAGCAACGATGGTCATCCCCGGTCCCGCGTTCGACCCGGTGGCGACGTTGACGGCCGTGGCCGATGAGAAGTGCACCTCGCTCTACGGCGTACCGACCATGTTCATCGCCGAGTTGGCACTGGAGAACATCGGCGCATTCGATCTGAGCAGCCTGCGTACCGGAATCATGGCCGGATCACCCTGTCCCACAGAGGTGATGAAGCAGGTCATCGAACGCATGGGAATGGCAGAGGTGTCCATCTGCTACGGCATGACCGAGACGTCGCCGGTATCGCTGCAGACTCGCAGCGACGACTCGATCGAGCAGCGAGTGTCCACTGTCGGTCGTGTGGGTCCGCATCTGGAAGTGAAGATCGTCGACCCCGTTCTCGGTGAGACACTGCCGCGAGGCGAGGCGGGTGAACTGTGCACCCGTGGCTACTCGGTGATGATCGGTTACTGGGAGCAGCCCGACAAGACCGCAGAGGCCATCGACAGCGACGGGTGGATGCACACCGGCGACATCGGGGTCATGGACGGTAACGGCTACGTCGCGATCACCGGGCGCATCAAGGACATGGTGATTCGCGGCGGCGAGAACATCTATCCCCGCGAGGTCGAGGAATTTCTCTACACCCACCCCGACATCCTCGACGCTCAGGTCATCGGTGTTCCCGACGAGAAGTACGGCGAGGAATTGATGGCGTGGATACAGCTCAGAGACGGTGCCGCACCACTGGATTCGGACGCGGTGCGGCAGTTCTGCGACGGTCGCCTCGCGCATTACAAGATTCCGCGCTACGTGCACGTCGTCGACGAGTTCCCGATGACCGTCACCGGCAAGGTGCGCAAGGTCGAGATGCGTGAACGCTCGCTCGGATTGATCTGAACCCAGCCGTTGGGCTGACATACTGACGTCCATGACCAGTGCGCTGTGGACGCCCACCGATACCGATGTCGAGAACGCTCGGGTCACCGAGTTCACCCGGTTCGTCGAGGAGCGCCACGAGGTGACGCTGCCCGACTACGCAGCGTTGTGGCGGTGGTCGATCGACGACATCGAATCGTTCTGGAAAGCCGTGTGGGACTACTTCGACATTCGCTCCACCATCGAGCCGGAGTCGGTGCTCGAGGGCCACGGTATGCCGGGGGCGCAGTGGTTCCCGGGTGTCGAGCTGAATTACGTCGATCAGGTCGTTCGGCACGCTCGAGGAGATCGAGCCGCCATTGTTCATGCCTCCGAGGACGGTTCGACGCGGACCGTCACGTGGTCCGAGATGATTGCTCAGGCCGGTGCGTTGGCGGGCACCCTGTCCGACGCAGGCGTTCGACGCGGCGACCGCGTCGTCGGATACCTGCCGAACGTGCCCGAGGCGGTGATCGCCTTCCTGGCGACAGCAAGTCTCGGCGCGGTGTGGGCTGCATGCGGGCAGGACTACTCGGCGGCGGCAGCGCTCGACAGACTGGGGCAGCTCGACCCCACGGCGTTGATCACCGCGTCCGGGTACGTCTACGGAGGGGCCTTCCGCGACAAAGGTGCGGACGTGAACACTCTCGCAGAGGGATTGCCGACGGTGCGCACGGTGGTCACGATCGGCGACGCTGCCGGGACCGTGGGAACTGCGGGGACGGTGGGAACCGCGGGGATTGCGCTGAGCTGGGCGGACGCGACCGCGACACCGCGCGAGCTCGCTCCGGTCGCAGTGCCGTTCGATCACCCGTTGTGGGTCGTGTTCTCGTCGGGGACCACGGGACGGCCCAAGGGGATCGTGCACGGCCATGGTGGCGTGCTGCTCGAGCATCTCAAATCCGTTGCACTGCAATCGGATCTAGGACCCGACGATGTGTTCTTCTGGTACACGAGCCCGAGCTGGATGATGTGGAACTTCCAGGTGGCCGGCCTGCTCGTCGGGGCCACGATCGTGTGCACCGACGGAAATCCCGCGTTGCCGAGAACGGACGCGCTGTGGGGCATCGCGGCCGCGCAGGGCGTGACGTACCTCGGTACCAGCCCCGGGTACGTCCTCGCGTGCATCAAGGCGGACGCATACCCCGGTGCCGATCACGATCTCTCGAGCCTGCGCGCCATCGGGATCACCGGGTCTGCGATGCCCGCGACGTCGTCGATCTGGCTGTCGGAGAAGGTCGGAGCCCACGTACCGGTGTTCTCGATCTCCGGTGGTACCGATGTGGTGTCGGCGTTCGCCGGGGGAGTGCGGACCGTGCCGGTCTGGGCGGGCGAGTTGTCGGTTCCGTTCCTGGGCGTTGCGCTCGATGCATACGACGAGGCAGGCAGGTCGGTGCACGGCGCAGTGGGCGAACTGGTCGTCACCGAACCGATGCCGTCCATGCCGGTGCGGTTCTGGAACGATCCCGACGGAACCCGTTATCGGGACGCGTATTTCGATACCTATCCGGGCATCTGGCGGCACGGCGACTGGATCACCGTGACCGAACGCGGCAGCGTCGTCGTGCACGGTCGTTCCGATGCGACGCTGAACCGCAACGGAATTCGAATGGGAAGCGCAGACATCTATCAGGCCGTCGAATCTCTCGACGAGGTCACCGAGGCCCTGGTGCTCGGCATGGAACAGCCCGACGGGGGATACTGGATGCCGCTGTTCGTGGTGGTCCCGGACGGGCTCACCGCGGAGCTACGCGAGCGCATCGTTGCCGTCATCAGGACACAGGCGTCCCCGCGGCACGTTCCCGACGACATCGTCGCAGCGCCCGCGATCCCGCACACGCGGACCGGTAAGAAGCTCGAAGTCCCGCTCAAGAAAATGTTCCAAGGTGCTGCCGAGACAACTGCTCTCGACACCAGTGCCGTCGACGATCCGGAGGCGGTGCGCTGGTTCGCAGATCGTGCGGCGGAGTATCAGCGAGTCCAGCGCGCGAGGTAGGCCTTCTCCTCGGGCGCTATCCGGCGCAGAGTCTCTGCCCCGACGTCGACCATCGCCATGCGAGTGGTCGCCACCACCGCAGGCGGCGAATCCGGGGCCGCGCCCGCTGCCCGTACCTCGTAGCCGATGGTGAAATCGACCGCACGTACCTTCTCGAACCAGAGTGTGACGTCGAGCGGACCGTCCGAGTGCCGAAGCGGCTTCTTGTACGCGATGGTGACGTTCGCGATCAACGCACTCTTGATCAGGCTTTCGTTGGCCTCGCCCTCGCTGAGCAGCCATTCGATGCGCGCCTCTTCGAGCAGAGTGACCATCCGGGCGTGATTGATGTGCGCGAATGCGTCCATGTCCGACCACCGCACCGTGACGGTCGCGTGATATCCGACGGGGTCGATCCGATCTGTCTGCATCGCCACAGGCTCTGTCTTCATTGCTAGAGGATGGCATGCACGCCTGCGTCGGGGGCGACGCTCTAGAGTCCCAGGAGTGATTATCGCCAATGTCGCACTGGATGATTCCGGCGTGCTCTTCGACATCGAACTCGTCGGCTCGACCATCGGGTCCATCACCCCGGCCGGTAGCGATCGCACCCGCGGCGTCGAGGTCGTCGACGGGGCGGGGGGTGTGGCCCTGCCGGGTTTCGTGGACAGTCATGTTCATCTGACGCAATGGGCAGCGGCGCGGCGGCGTATCGATGTCGGGCCGGCCTCGTCGGCGGCCGATGCCGTGGCACTGGTGTTTCCCTATGCGCGCACAGCAGGCGATTCCGTAGTGCGCGCCAACGGGTTCCGGGACGCGCAGTGGCCCGACGAACCACACAAGGACCTGCTCGAGAACGCGCTGCCCGGTGTGCGTGTGGCGTTGACGAGCATGGACCTGCACACGCTGTGGCTGAGTCCGGCGCTGCTGCGCGATCTCGGTATCGACCATGCCACCGGAGTGCTTCGTGACGTCGACGGTCTCGAGGCCGTCATGGCGCTGGAGGCCTTGGAGGACCCGGCCGAGTTGGACCGAGCTGTGCTCGACGCCACCGCGGCACTGGCGGTCCGCGGAGTGACCTGCGTCGTCGATTTCGAGTTCGCGGACAACCGGACGGTCTGGGATCGACGCCTGTCGGCCGGATCTCCCGCAGTGCGCGTCGACACCACGGTGTGGCCGCAGTGGCTCGACGAAGCGCTCGATCGTGGGGAGCGCACCGGCGACGTCTCGGCCGTCTCGGACATGATCAGGCGCGGACCGCTGAAGGTCATGCTCGACGGCTCGCTGAACACCAGAACGGCCTGCTGTCACGATCGCTACCCGGGCGTCGACGGTGACAACGCCTACGGACTGTTGCTCGAGACCCACGACGGACTGTTCGAGCTCGTCTCTCGCGCAGCTCGCGGCGGAATCACCTCTGCTGTCCATGCGATCGGTGACCGGGCGAACGGTGTTGCGCTCGATGCGTTCGAGCGGGCCGGTTGCGGAGGTCGTATCGAACACGCGCAGCAGCTCGTCCCCGAAGACATCGCACGCTTCGCGGCGCTGGGCGTTGCGGCGTCGGTGCAGCCGCAGCACGCCATGGCCGACCGCGACATCGCCGAGGATCTGTGGGCAGGTCGGCGCTCGGTGGCCTACGGCTACGGGTCGCTCCATCGAAGCGGTGCCACGCTGCTCTTCGGCTCCGACGCTCCGGTGAGTCCACCGGAGCCATTGGCAGGCGTTGCGGCGGCGGTATTCCGAACCGACGACGACCGGCCGCCGTGGCATGCCGAGGAATCGGTTCCTCTCGACGCGGCACTACAGGCGGCGAGCGGCGGCCGCGGTGCGCTCCGCGTCGGGGACGTCGTGGACATCGTCGTTCTCGAGGAGCACCCGGTGCATCGCTCGGCGCACGATCTGGCCGACACGGAGGTGCGGGCCACGATCTGTGCCGGTCTGCTCACCCACGTCGGTCCGGCTTAGCATCGTCGATCGGGCGGCACGTCCTGGCCGAGTTCGTCGGTGACGTGAACCTGTCGGTCCGGCCGAGTAGCGTGACTTCGATGACGTCTTTCACCGATCCACGCGTGCGAGAGTTTCTGTCGGCAGGTACCCGCACCGGAAAGGTCGGCTACCTCGCTTCGGACGGACGGCCCCTGGTCGCCCCGATCTGGTTCGTCGTCGAGGACGATTCCATCGTGTTCAACACCGGAGCCGATACCGCCAAGGGGCGAGCGATTCGCAGGGACCCTCGGATCGTGTTGACCGTCGATCTCGAAGAGCCGCCGTACGGGTTCGTGCAGGTGCAGGGCGTTGCCTCGATCGACGAGGATCCCCGAGAACTGGTGCGCACGGCCACCGAGATCGGAGCGCGGTACATGGGCCGCGACAGAGGGGAGGAGTTCGGCAGACGCAATGGAGTTCCGGGCGAATTGATCGTTCGTTTGGTACCTACCAAGGTGATTGCCGCTTTCGACATGACGGCGTGACAACCGACGAACTCGGCGCGTGCGGGCCTGTAGATTGGCCGGGTGCCGAATCCAGCCACCGGTTCTGCACGTACGGGGGCGGGTGCTCTCGACGCGTGCTGGGCATGTAACGGTCCGGCCCATCTCGACGGATAAGTACTGAAAGGTAACTTCCGAGTTGTTCATGGTGAGAAAATAGAGATCGACGTAGTCAGCTTGCTCGATGTGTTCGGTGCCCATCGTTGTCCGCCGCTTCGGCGGCCGGTGGGGGCGCGTGTGATTGTGGGAAAGAGAGGAATCGATTGGACCCGCTAGGTGTGGAAGGTGCTGGAGACGACGACACGGGAGTCGACAGTCGGCAGCATCCCTCGTTCCCACTGTCACCGGCCCAATTGGGGATGTGGTTCGCGCAGCACGTGGACCCCTCGGTACCCGCCAACATCGCGCAGTACGTCGAACTGCGCGGTGATCTCGACGTCGAACTGTTGCGGCGCGCATCGTCACGCGCAGCCCTCGAACTGCAGTCCGGTTTCGTCCGTATCACCGAGATCGACGCGGAGCCACGACAGATCGTCGACCCCACCCTGGACGACTCGCTCGGACTGGTGGATCTGCGCGGCGAGAACGACCCTCGCGCGGCCGCCCTCGAGTGGATGCACGCCGACTACAGCGCTCCGATCGACATTCTTCGCGATCGACTGATCGCCGCCACCGTCCTGCGTATCGAGGACGATGTCTGGTTCTGGTACGAGCGCGTGCACCATGTCGTTCTCGACGGCTTCGGTGCCGTGACCTTCATGAACCGCGCTGCGGAGTTGTACACGTCCGAGGTCGAGGGCACCGAACCGACGAAGAACCTGGCCTCGGATCTGACCAAGGTCTACGACATCGAGATGTCCTACCGCGATTCGAGCCGCTTCCAGGCCGATCGCGAGTACTGGGCGTCGCGGATCGACGGAATCGACGGAGTCACCACCCTCGCCGGGCACACCGCTCCGCCGGCCCCGAAGAGTCAGATCGACAGCACCGCTCTGTCTGTTGACACGATGAGCAATCTCGATGCCCTGCGCGCCGAGACCGACACGACGATGGCGACCATCGTCATCGCCGCGTTCGCGGCGTATCTGGCCCAGATGACCGGCCGCGAGGACGTCGTGCTGTCACTGCCGGTGACCGCGCGAACCACCGCGGTTCTGCGCCGCTCCGGCGGCATGGTGTCCAACGTGGTGCCGCTGCGGTTCGACGTCTCGGGCGACACCACCGTCGAAACGATGCTGGCGCGCGTCAACGCCGAGGTCTCCGGTGCACTGCGCCACCAGCGGTACCGGCACGAGGACATTCGCCGCGACGCCGGCGGCGCAAGCGGTCAGGCTGCGTTCTTCGGTCCCTGGGTCAACATCATGCTGTTCTTCGGCGAGGTGCGCCTGGGATCGATGGTCGGCGGGATCAACATCCTCTCCACCGGCCTCATCGAGGACTTCGGACTGAACCTCTACACGAGCGTCGCCGGGGCCACGACCCACATCGACTTCGAGTCCAACCCCAACCTCTACGGTCCCGATCAGTCCGGCCGCAATCACGAGCGGTTCGTCGACTTCCTCGGCCGTTTCGTGGCAGCAGCCCCGACGGACCTCGTCTGGGACCTGGCACTGACCGACGGATCCGAGCGGGCACTGGTCGTCTCCGAGTGGAACCACACCGAACACGAGACCACGCCCAGCACTCTGCTCACCGCCTTCGAGGCTGCTGCGGCAGCTCGTCCCGACGCCACGGCTCTGGTGTACGAGGGCGACGTCCTGACTTACGGAGAACTGTCGGCGCGGGTGAACGGCCTCGCTCGCCATCTGATCGATATGGGCGTCGGCCCGGAGACTCTCGTCGGATTGTCCATTCGACGCTCGTTCGATCTCGTGGTCGGCATGTACGCCATCGTGGCGGCAGGCGGAGCGTGGGTACCGATCGACCCGGATCATCCTGCCGAACGCACGGCCTACATCCTCGATTCCGCGCAGCCTCGGTGCGTACTGATCTCGTCGCGTGACGACGTGTCGCTGCCCGAGGGCACCGAGACGGTCGCCGTCGATCTGGTCGACCTGTCCGCCCGGTCGTCCGCTCCGGTCGGCGACGCGGAACGGATTGCGCCGCTTCGTGTTTCGAACACCGCGTACGTCATCTACACCTCCGGCTCCACCGGCCGCCCGAAGGGCGTCGCCGTGGAGCACGCCGCCATCCACAATCAGATGGAGTGGATGCTGGCGGAGTATCCGATGGATACCACCGATGTCTATCTGCAGAAGACGGCGACGACGTTCGACGTTTCGCTGTGGGGGTTCTTCCTGCCGCTGCGAGTGGGCGCGACGATGGTGCTCGCCACCCCCGACGGGCACCGCGACTCGGTCTACGTGGCGAACAGGATCGCCGAGCATCGCGTCACGGTCACCGACTTCGTGCCCTCGATGCTCACCGTGTTCGTCGCCAACGCGCCGGCCAACACCTGTGCTTCGCTGCGTCACGTCTTCGTGATCGGCGAGGCGCTTCCGGTCGAGACGGCAGCAGCATTCCGATCCGTCTGCGCCGCGGGACTGCACAACCTCTACGGTCCCACCGAGGCGGCGGTCTCGGTGACGTACCACGAGAGCAGCCCACAGGACACGCGAACCGTCCCGATCGGTGTGCCCGAGTGGAACACCCGCGCCTTCGTACTGGACAGCCGGCTGCGACCCACTCCGGTGGGAGAAGCGGGCGAGCTCTACCTCGCGGGCGTCCAGCTGGCGCGGGGCTACGTGGGTCGCCCCGACCTGAGCTCGGATCGGTTCGTGGCCAACCCCTTCGGCGACGCCGGTGAGCGGATGTACCGAACCGGCGACCTCGTTCGGTGGCGCAGCGACGGAGTGCTGGACTACATCGGACGCACCGACTTCCAGGTGAAGTTCCGTGGCCAGCGCATCGAACTGGGCGAGATCGAAACCGTGCTGCTCGCACACGAATCCATCTCGCAGGCAGTGACATTGGTCGTGCAGACGGTCAGCGGCGACCAACTCGTCGCCTACGTCGTTGCTGGGCCGGGGAAGTCCATCGACTCCGCCGAGGCCATCGAATTCGCCGGGCATGCGTTGCCGTCCTACATGGTTCCCGCAGCAGTGGTCGTGCTCGATGCACTGCCGCTCAACACCAGCGGAAAGCTCGATCGAAAAGCGTTGCCGGAGCCGGTGTTCACCAGCGCCAAGAAGTACCGAGCACCGCAGAGTCGCGCGGAATACGTCGTCGCCGGAATCTACGAGGACCTGCTCGGCGCGTCCAAGGTCGGTCTGGACGAGGACTTCTTCGAGCTCGGCGGCAACTCGCTGATCGCCACACAGTTGGTGACACGAGTCGGCGGCGCACTCGGAGTACGCCTGGGAGTGCGCGAGCTGTTCGAGGCCCCCACCGTCGGCGCACTGGCTGCCCGGGCCGAGTCGGCCGCCGGCCGCGGATCCGACACCCCGATCCTCGAATCCCGGGAACGCCCCGAGCGCATCCCACTCTCGCCCGCACAGCAACGCATGTGGTTCCTCAACCGGTTCGATCCGGCCACTGCGGTGTACAACCTGCCGTTCTCGGTCCATCTGAGCGGTCCACTCGACGTGAGTGCCCTGTCGGCCGCATTCGCGGACGTCGTGGAACGACACGAGACGCTGCGCACCGTGTACCCGGAAGTGGACGGATCGCCCGAGCAGGTCGTGCTCAACGCGGCCAGGACACCGGCCACGATCACCCCGATCCGCATCGAACGGCACGAGCTCGGTGGCCGACTGCACGAGTTGGTGGCCAAGGGCTTCGACGTCACGATCGACACGCCGTTCCGAATCGCGCTGTTCGAGATGTCGCCCACCGAGTACGAACTGGCGATGGTCCTGCACCACATCGCTGCCGACGGAGCCTCCTTCGGACCGTTGGCGCGCGACGTCCTGCTGGCCTACTCGAGCCGGATACAGGGCCGCGCTCCCGAGTGGACGCCGCTCGAGGTCCAGTACGCCGACTACGCGCTCTGGCAGCGTGCGGTACTCGGTCCCGAAACCGATCCGCATTCGCTCGCTGCACGCGAAATCGCCTATTGGAGTGCCACACTCGAGGATCTACCCGATCAGCTGGCGCTGCCGTCGAGTAGGCCCCGCCCCGCCGTGTCGTCCAACGCAGGCAGCAAGCTGCGCATCGAGATTCCGGCCCGGTTGCACAGTGCTCTGGCCGATCTCGCCCGCGCGAACAACTCGTCGCTGTTCATGGTGATGCAGTCGGCGTACGCGCTGTTGCTGGCTCGACTGAGCGGCACCACCGACATCGCCATCGGCGCGCCGGTGGCCGGTCGCGGTGAGCCTGCACTCGACGACCTCGTCGGAATGTTCGTCAACACGTTGGTACTTCGTACCGATGTCGATCCGGCACTGTCGTTCGAGCAGCTGCTCGCTCGCGTCCGCGACACGGACCTGTCGGCGTTCGCGCATGCCGACGTTCCGTTCGAGCGCCTGGTCGAGGTTCTCAATCCGGTCCGCTCGACATCACGGCACCCGTTGTTCCAGGTGGCGCTCTCCCTGGAATCGGCCATGTCTCGTGAACTCACCGTCGGCGGCCTCCGCGCCGTGGCCGCCGAATTCGACGTCCCGATAGCGAAATTCGACCTCCAGCTGTGGCTCACCGAGCACCAGGTCGACGGAACTGCCGCGGGTATCGATGCGGTGTTCGAGTACGCGACCGATCTGTTCGACGCCGATCTGGTCGACAGCTTCGCGCGGCGCTTCCTCGGAATTCTGGACGCAGTCACCACCGACGCGTCGGTTCCGGTCGGCGATGTCGACATCGTGGACGCCGCCGAGTACGAGTCCGTCGTGTCCACCTGGAACGTGTCCGGGCCGGACGTCTCTCGCGACGTGACGTTGATCGACCTGCTCGACGCTGCGGCCTCGGCACAGCCGGACGGAGTGGCCGTGCGCTTCGGCGACACGTCGCTGACGTACGCCGAGTTCGATGCTCGGACCAATCGCCTTGCCCGCGTACTGATCTCGCACGGCGTGGGCCCCGAGAGCCTCGTCGCGGTCGCCCTACCGAGGTCGGCGGAACTCGTCGTCGCGCTGGTCGCGGTCGTGAAGGCCGGTGGCGGTTACCTCCCCGTCGATCCGAGCTACCCGCTGGACCGCGTCGAGTACATGCTCGACGATGCGCGTCCGACATCGATTCTCTTCTCGGGAACGGACCCGATCGAGCTGCCCGCGGACGTCGAATCTCGTATCGGCGCAACGTTCGTCGACATCGACACGGTCGATCTGTCGTCGATCTCGGACGCACCGGTGACCGACACCGATCGCATTCGCCCGCTTCGCCCCACCAACGTCGCGTACGTCATCTACACCTCGGGGTCGACCGGTCGCCCCAAGGGTGTTCTGGTGCCGCACCGCAACGTGGTTCGGCTGCTCGCGAACACCGATGCGGTCTACGGCTTCGGAGCCGACGACGTGTGGACGATGTTCCATTCCTACGCGTTCGACTTCTCCGTGTGGGAACTGTGGGGTCCGTTGCTGTACGGCGGCACTCTGGTGGTCGTCGACTACTTCACCTCGCGCTCACCCGAAGCGTTCCATCAGCTGCTCGTGGACGAACGAGTGACGGTGCTCAACCAGACTCCGTCGGCGTTCTACCAACTGTCCGAGGCCGATCGCAGTGCGGCATCGACCGGCGGCGAGCTGTCTCTGCGTTACGTGATCTTCGGCGGCGAGGCCCTCGAGCAGCGTCGATTGAGCGGCTGGTTCGAGCGGCACGGCGATCGTGCACCGCAGCTGATCAACATGTACGGCATCACCGAGACCACGGTGCACGTGTCGTATCAGGCGTTGGGCTCCGCGTCCGTCGCAACGACCGCATCGGTGGTCGGCAAGCCGATCGCTGGGCTGCGGGTCTACGTTCTCGATACCCGGCTCCATCCGGTCCCGGTCGGGGTGCCCGGCGAGATGTACGTTGCCGGTGGACAATTGGCGCGCGGATACCTGGGACGCGCACCGCTCACCGCGGTGCGGTTCGTGGCCGATCCGTTCGCCTCCGGCTCCGATGCCGGGTCGTTGCTGTACCGCACCGGCGATCTGGCGCAGTGGAACGCGTCGGGCGAGCTCGAATATCTGGGCCGCTCCGACGATCAGGTCAAGGTGCGCGGCTTCCGAATCGAGTTGGGTGAGGTCGAGGCCGCGGTCACCGCGCACCCCGCCGTCACCCAGGCCGCCGTCGTCGTCCGTGAGGATTCGCCCGGGGCGGCCCGGTTGGTCGCCTACGTGGTCTCGGCGGTGGCGAACGGTCGGCCGACCCTCGACCTCGAGGATCTGCGAACCGGTATCGCCGAACTGTTGCCGGAGTACATGGTTCCGTCGGCGTTCGTTGCGCTGGAGACGATTCCGTTGACGGTCAACGGAAAGCTGGACCGGCGCGCATTGCCTGCGCCGGTGTTCGAGGTGCGAGATTTCCGCGCACCGACGACACCGATCGAAGAGATCGTCGCCGACGTCTTCGCCGAGGTTCTCGGCGTCGAGCGGGTAGGACTGGACGACGACTTCTTCGAGCTCGGCGGTAACTCGCTGATCGCCACCCAGGTGGTCTCGCGGCTCGGAGTGGCACTCGACGCCACCGTGCCGGTGCGCATGCTGTTCGAGGCGTCGACGGTCGCGCTGCTCGCGGTGCGCGTCGAACAGGCGGCGGGGGAGGGCGGCCGGACTGCACTGGTCGCGACCGTCCGTCCGGAGCGCATCCCGTTGTCGCTTGCGCAGCAACGCATGTGGTTCCTCAACAGGTTCGACGTCGACTCCGCTGCATACAACATTCCGTTCGCGCTGAAGCTGACCGGCGACCTGGATGTCGCCGCACTGCAGGTCGCCATCATGGATGTGATCGACCGGCACGAGTCGCTGCGCACCGTCTATCCCGACACCGCGCACGGACCGCAGCAGTCCATTCTCGACGCCGCTCAGACGGTGCCGAACCTGATGCCGATTCCGACCTCGGCAGCCGACATTCAGCGACAGGTCTTCGCGCTCGCGTCGACGACGTTCGACGTGACCGTCAACGTTCCGATCCAGGCGCGACTGTTCGAGATCGGCCCACGCGAACACGTGATCGCCATGGTGGTGCACCACATCTCGGCCGACGGATGGTCGATGGGACCGCTGGCCCGAGACATCATGATCGCCTACGCCTCGCGCACCGCGTGGGAGAACCCGGCCTGGATGCCGCTGGAAGTGCAGTATGCCGACTACAGCCTGTGGCAGCGTTCGGTTCTGGGCTCCGAGGACGATCCGCAGTCGTTGATCTCCGGTCAGGTGAACTACTGGGCCGACATCCTCGCCGGCCTACCCGACCAGCTCGATCTGCCGACCGACCGGCCGCGCCCCAGTCGCCAGTCCTACCAGGGCTCCTCCATCGGATTCGACGTGCCTGCCGATGTGCACCAGGGCCTGTCCGCTCTGGCACATACCCACAACGCATCGCTGTTCATGGTCGTCCACGCCGCACTGGCCGTGCTTCTGGCCCGACTGTCGGGCACCAAGGACATCGCCATCGGTACTCCGGTCGCCGGCCGCGGTGA
The DNA here is from genome assembly GCF_040702225.1 of Rhodococcus sp. NPDC080181. Taxonomy (NCBI): domain Bacteria; kingdom Bacillati; phylum Actinomycetota; class Actinomycetes; order Mycobacteriales; family Nocardiaceae; genus Rhodococcus; species Rhodococcus sp. NPDC080181. The sequence goes on along the minus strand of NZ_JBFBKN010000008.1, from coordinate 157,530 downwards.
CGCAGCGCTCGACGACGTCGTCGGCATGTTCGTCAACACGCTCGTTCTGCGCACCGACATCGACTCAGGACGCACGTTCTCCGAACAGATCGGCCGCGCGCGCGAAGTCGCGCTCGGAGCCTTCGGCCACGCCGATCTACCGTTCGAGCGTCTGGTCGAGGTCCTCAACCCGTCGCGGTCGCAAGCTCGACACCCGCTGTTCCAGGTCATGCTCTCGTTCGAGAACCTCACCCGAACACACGTCGACCTGCCGGGCCTGTCGGTGGACAGCGTCGCCCTCGATGCCGAAATCGCCAAGTTCGACCTGCAGCTCACCGTGACCGAGTCGATCGGACTGGACGGCCGCGGACAGGGCATGGCTGCCGAACTGACTTACGCGACAGACCTTTTCGATGCCGAGACCGTTCGCGGGTTCGCCGACCGGTTCGTACGGATGCTCTCGGCCGTGGTGGCCGATTCGTCGGTGGCCGTCGGCGACATCGATCTGCTCGACGACGGCGAGCACGACCGCGTGGTGGCCGAATGGAACGACACCGAACACGAGGTCCCCGCCGACATCACTCTGGTGGACCTGTTCGACCGACAGGTCGCCCTGACCCCGGACGCAACTGCGCTGGTCTTCGAAGGTGAGCGGCTGACGTACGCCGAGTTCGATGCACGCGTCAACCGTCTTGCGCGCCATCTGGTCTCGCTGGGCGTCGGGTCCGACACGTTGGTCGGCCTCGCGATCGCCCGCAGCCTCGACCTGTTCGTCGGCATGTACGCGATCGTCAAGGCCGGGGCCGGATACGTGCCGATCGACCCGACCCAACCGGCGGATCGCAACGACTACATCGTGGCCACCGCGGCACCGATCCGGGTGTTGTCCACCGTGCGCGACCACGTCGAATTCCCCGACGTCGACACGATCGACATCGACACGCTCGACACTTCGAGCCTGTCGTCGGAACCGTTGCGCGACAACGACCGATGCGCCCCACTGCGTTCGCGGAACCTCGCGTACGTCATCTTCACGTCGGGTTCGACGGGCCGTCCCAAGGGTGTCGGGGTGTCGCACGACGCGATCGTCAACCGACTGCTGTGGATGCAGGGCGAATACGCCCTGACTCCACGCGACGTGGTGCTGCAGAAGACGCCGTCCACTTTCGACGTGTCGGTATGGGAGTTCTTCTGGGCGCTTCAGGTCGGTGCCTCGGTGGTGATCGCCGTTCCCGACGGTCACCGAGATCCCATCTACTTGCTCGATGTCATTGCACGCGAGCGTGTTTCGGTGGTGCACTTCGTGCCGTCGATGATGTCGGTGTTCGTGCCCGAAGTCGAGCGGCGTCGCAGCGCGGGAGCCTCGCTCCGACTGATGTTCGCCTCCGGCGAGGCGCTACCACCCACCACCGCTCGCGCACTGCGGCGTGCGGTCGCGTCGGTGGAACTGCACAACCTGTACGGACCGACCGAGGCTGCCGTGGACGTGACGTACCACGCGGTCACGGATTCGGACTCCGACGTCATGCCGATCGGTGCTCCGGTGTGGAACACCGCTGTCTACGTACTGGATTCGCGACTGCATCCCACCCCGGTCGGTGTTGCAGGTGAGCTCTATCTCGCCGGCACCCAGCTCGCGCGCGGCTATGTGGGACGCCCCGACCTGACCGCGGACAGGTTCGTCGCTCACCCGTTCGCCGATGGCGGCGCGCGGCTGTACCGCACCGGCGACGTCGTGCGCTGGAATCGCGACGGCGAGCTCGAATACGTCGGACGTTCCGACTTCCAGGTCAAGTTGCGCGGCCTGCGCATCGAACTGGGTGAGATCGAAACGGCGCTGCTCGCCCAGCGGTCGGTCTCTCAGGCCGTAGTCGTGGTCCGCCGCGACCAACTCGTCGGATACGTGGTCCCTTCGGGAGTGTCCGTCGACACCGGAGCCGTTCTGTCGGCGCTACGCGGTCGTCTGGCGGAGTACATGGTGCCGTCGACACTGATAGTGCTGCCCGAGTTCCCGCTCGGCGCCAGCGGAAAGCTCGACCGAAAGGCGTTGCCCGACCCCGCATTCGAGGTCACCGAGTACCGCGAACCGACCAACGACATCGAACGCACCGTCGCCGAGGTGTACGCCCAGGTGCTGGGCGTCGAGCGAGTGGGTCTCGACGACGACTTCTTCGAGCTGGGCGGAAACTCGCTCATCGCAACGCAACTCGTGTCCCGACTCGGCGTCGCGCTGGACACCCGGATCGCCGTTCGCGAACTGTTCGATGCGTCCTCGGTGGCCGACCTCGCAGCCAGACTGGGCACCCTGGTCGCCACCGGCAGCAGGCCGCCGCTGGTACCGCAGCAGCGTCCGCAGCACATTCCGCTGTCGCTGGCGCAACAGCGGATGTGGTTCCTCAACAAGTTCGACGTCGAATCGGCGGCCAACAACATCCCGATCGCCGTCCGGTTGTCCGGTCTGCTCGACCGCCGGGCCATGCAGATCGCGGTCGCGGACGTCGTCGCCAGGCACGAGTCTCTGCGGACGGTGTTCCCGGAGACCGACGGCACGGCTCATCAGGTGATCGTCGACGCGCAGTCGGCCACACCGGAATTGACGCCGATCGAAATTTCCGCGCATCAGGTGGCCGATGCCATGCGCGAGCTGGCGACGACAGGATTCGACCTGTCGAAGGACCTCCCGTTCCGTACCCGGTTGTTCGAGGTGAGCCCCACCGAGCACCTGCTGGTGTTCGTGGTGCACCACATCGCCGCCGATGGTTTCTCGCTCGGCCCACTCACTCGCGACGTCATGAATGCCTATGCGGCGCGGTCGATGAACCAGGAGCCGTACTGGACTCCGCTTCCGGTCGACTACGCCGACTACAGCCTGTGGCAGCGCGAGGTGCTGGGCTCCGAGGACGACCCCACGTCCGTGGTCTCGCAGCAGATCGATTACTGGACGACGACGTTGGCCGGTCTGCCCGATCAGCTCGATGTGCCCTCCGACCGTCCCAGGCCGGCGGTGGCATCGAACAGCGGTGCGCTGGTGCGTTTCTCGATCGACGGAGAACTGCATCGCGCTCTGATCGAGGCGTCCCGACGTGAGAACGCGTCGCTGTTCATGCTGGTGCACACCAGCCTCGCCGTACTGCTGTCACGGTTGTCCGGCGAGACCGACATCGCCATCGGCACACCGGTCGCGGGCCGCGGTGAAGCCGCGCTCGACGACCTGATCGGCATGTTCGTCAACACCCTCGTGCTCCGAACGGAGATCGACACCGCGCGCAGGTTCGACCAGGTACTGGCCGATGCTCGCGAGACCGATCTGTCGGCGCTCGCGCACGTGGACGTTCCGTTCGAGCGTCTGGTGGAGATCCTCAACCCGGTACGTTCCACGGCACGTCATCCCCTCGTTCAGGTGGTGCTCGCGTTCCAGAACCTGGGTCAGAAGGATCTCGAACTACCGGGACTGTCGGTCTCGGGCGTCGACTTCGAGACCCTGGTTGCACTGTTCGACCTGCAGTTCACGTTCGTCGAATCGTTCGGGCCCAGTGGCGCGGCGCAGGGTATGACGTTCGATGTCACCTACGCCACCGACCTGTTCGACGAGTCCACGGTGGTCACCCTGGGTGAGCGTCTGATCAAGGTCCTCGAATCCGTCGCCGACAATCTCTCGACCGTCGTGGGCGACATCGAACTGCTCGACGACGTCGAGTACAAGCGCGTGCTCGACGACTGGAACGACACCGACCACGACGTCGACCGGTCGCAGACGCTGGCCTCGCTCGGGCGGTCGGTCGAATCCGACGGAACCGCACTGGTTTTCGGTGACGAGTCGGTGTCCTACGGCGAGTTCGACGCACGGGTGGCTCGTCTTGCGCGGTACCTCGTCGATCGTGGTGTCGGGCCCGAGACCACCGTGGCGATCGCTGCCCGTCGTTCGGTGGAGCTCCTCGTCGGAATTCACGCGATCGTCGCGGCGGGCGGTGCCTACGTACCGATCGACCCGGATCAGCCTGCCGAGCGAATCGCGCATATCCTGCGCACCGCGGCACCGGTGTGCGTACTGAGCACGTCACGAGACTCGGTGGATGCCGACGGGCTCGACGTGATCGACATCGACGTTCTCGACCTGTCCGGGGTCTCCGATGCACCGATCACCGACGCGGACCGAATCGGTGCACTGGCCCCGACGAACACCGCATACGTCATCTTCACGTCCGGGTCGACCGGGCAGCCGAAGGGCGTGGCCGTCACACACGAGGCAATCGTCAACCGTCTGCTGTGGATGCAGTCGGAATACGAGCTCGTCGCCGACGATGTCGTGTTGCACAAGACCCCCGTCACGTTCGACGTGTCGGTGTGGGAACTGTTCTGGCCGTTGCAGATCGGGGCGACGCTGGTCATCGCGAAGCCGGACGGGCACCGAGACCCGCAGTACCTGCTCGAGACCATCGAGGCGCAGTCGGTCACGACCGCACACTTCGTGCCGTCGTTGCTCGAGGTCTTCGTCTCCGTCGTCGCAGCCGATTCGTCGTCCGCAGCCGCGTCGCTGCGGACTCTGTTCGCCTCCGGTGAGGCGCTGCCCGCCGAGGTCGGCGAACGCGTCCGTCGCGTCCTGCCGGGCGTGGCGCTGCACAACCTCTACGGACCCACCGAAGCGGCTGTCGACGTCACCTATCACGAGGTGTCGGACGCGGACGTCGACCTGGTTCCGATCGGTGTTCCGGTGTGGAACACCAGAACGTACGTCCTCGACTCCCGACTGTCCCCGGTTGCTCCCGGGGTCGCAGGTGAGCTCTATCTCGCCGGAGTCCAACTGGCCCGCGGCTACCTGGGTCGAGTGGATCTGACGGCAGATCGATTCCTGCCGGATCCGTTCGGCGAACCGGGTTCTCGTATGTACCGCACCGGCGATCTGGTGCGCTGGCGGGAGTCCTCGTCTCACATCGGGCGTCTGGAGTACTTGGGCCGCACCGACTTCCAGGTCAAGTTGCGTGGTTTGCGCATCGAACTCGGGGAGATCGAGACCGTGCTGCGCCGGCACCCGTCGGTGGAGTCGGCCGTGGTGCTGGTTCGGCAGACGGCCGTCGCCGGAGATCAACTGGTCGCCTATGTGGTCCCCGCCTCCGGTGCGACCGTCGACGTGGCCGACCTGACGGCGTTCGCCGCCCGCTCGCTCGCCGGGTACATGGTTCCGGCTGCGACCGTCGTGCTCGACGCACTTCCGCTGACCGCCAACGGCAAGCTCGACCGGCGCGCGCTCCCGGCACCGGATATCGAGCAGCGTGCCTTCCGCGCTCCGACGACCACGTCGGAAATCGTGGTGTCGCAGGTGTTCCGCGACGTGCTCGGCGTCGATGTCGTCGGAGCCGACGACGAGTTCTTCGCTCTCGGCGGTAACTCGCTCGTGGCGACCAGGGTGGCGTCGCGCATCGGTGCCGCGACGGACACCACGGTCAGTGTTCGGACCATCTTCGAGGCGTCGACGGTGGCGGCTCTGGCGGCGAAGCTGGACGAACTCTCGGGATCGGGACGAAAGACTCCTCTGGTGCGCACCGAGTTGCCGGACTTCGTTCCGCTGTCGCTCGCCCAGCGCCGGATGTGGTTCCTCAACCGTTTCGATGTCGATTCGGCAACGGAGAATCTGCCCGTCGCCATCGAACTGATCGGTGACCTCGACGTCGTCGCGCTGCGCTCTGCCGTGGCCGACGTGATCGAACGGCACGAATCGCTGCGCACCGCCTACCCCGAGGTGGACGGGGTGGCCTCTCAGGTCATCGTCCCCGCAGCGCAGGTAGCTCCGGAGCTGGCACCGACGAAGGTCACCGCCGACGACGTCACCGCCGCCCTGGCCGAGTTCTTCGTGCAGGGCTTCGACGTCACGGCCGCACCCCCACTCCGCGCCATTCTGCTCGAGCTCGACTCGAACCGGCATGTGCTGGCCTTGGCCACACATCACATTGCCGCAGACGGTTTCTCGATCGGACCGATGACTCGCGACCTCATGGTTGCGTACGCGGCCCGGAGTGCAGGCAGCGAACCGGGTTGGGCGCCGCTCGCGGTTCGCTACGCCGACTACACCCTGTGGCAGCAGACCGTGCTCGGTTCCGAGAGCGATCCCGATTCACCGGTGTCCGGCCAGATTCGACACTGGACGCGAACGCTGTCGGGACTGCCGGACGAGAGCACGTTCCCCGGCGACCGAGTGCGTCCCGATCGGTCGTCCTACCGCGGCGGCAACATTCGGCTGACGCTCGATGCGCAGACGCATGCGCGCCTCGGCGCGGTAGCCCGCGCCAATCAGAGCTCACTGTTCATGGTGTTGCACTCTGCTCTCGCGGTGTTGCTCTCCCGGTTGTCGGGCGAAACCGACATCGCCATCGGTACTCCGGTCGCCGGTCGCGGTGAGGCGGCACTCGACGACGTCATCGGTATGTTCGTCAACACCCTCGTGCTGCGCACCGAGATCGATCCCGGTGCTGCCTTCACCGATCTACTCGCCCGTACGCGCAACACCGATCTGTCGGCGTTCGCGCACGCGGAGGTGCCGTTCGAGCGACTCGTCGAGGTACTTGACCCACCGAGGTCGGCCGCGCGGCATCCGCTGATCCAGGTGATGCTGACCGTGCAGAACATGGAGCAGACCGAACTCGAGCTCCCGGGTCTGACCGTGCGCGGAGTCGATCTCGACGTCGAGACGGCGAAGTTCGACATCCAGTTCACGTTCACCGAGAACCAGGCGGACGGCAGCTCGGCCATCGACGTGACGTTCGCCCGTGATCTCTACGACGACGACACAGCGCGCGCCTTCGGTGAGCGCCTGATCCGCGTGCTGGAGTCGGTCGGTACCGATGCCGAGCAGCCCGTCGGGGACATCCCGGTGATGGATACGGCCGAGCGCGATCACGTTCTCGCCCTCGCCCAGGACGCACCGGCGGTCGCGGATTCTGCCGACTCCATCGTCTCCCTGTTCGCGGCCAGGGTCGCGCAGAACCCGGACGCTGCCGCCGTCGTCTTCGACGGTCGCTCGCGCACGTACGGAGACATCGACACCGAGTCGACGGCACTGGCGAGAGTTCTTGTCGCACAGGGTGTCGGCCGCGAATCCGCGGTCGCAGTCGTACTGCCTCGCACGGCCGATCTCGTGGTGGCGCTGCTCGCGGTGCTCAAGGCCGGAGGTGCATACGTACCGATCGATCCGTCGTACCCGGCCGATCGCATCGAGTTCGTGCTCGCCGACTCGCGTCCCGCCGCGGTACTGACCTGGACCGGCGTCGAGGTCGCGCTACCGCCGGAACTGCCCAGGGTCGACATGGACACCCCAGCGGACGAGTCCCGGTTCGCGACGGACGTTCTGCCGACGGTGACGGCCGCAGAAGCTGCGTACGTCATCTACACCTCGGGTTCGACCGGCACCCCCAAGGGCGTCGTCGTCCCGCACCGCAACGTCGTCCGCCTGCTGGCGAACACCCAGCGGCACTTCGATTTCGGCCCCGCCGACGTCTGGACTCTGTTCCACTCGTTCGCGTTCGACTTCTCCGTGTGGGAACTGTGGGGCCCGCTCACCACGGGTGGCACCGTCGTCGTGGTCGACTACTTCACGTCGAGGTCGCCGGAAGCGCTGCGCGAGTTGTTGATTCGCGAACGCGTGACCGTGCTCAACCAGACCCCGTCTGCTTTCTACCAGTTCGACCAGGCCGACCGCACGGCATCGGGTGCTGCCGAGTACGCGCTGCGCTACGTCGTCTTCGGCGGAGAAGCGTTGGAGCTGCGTCGATTGAGCGGTTGGTTCGATCGGCACGGCGATCGTTCCCCACAGTTGGTCAACATGTACGGCATCACCGAAACCACCGTCCACGTCTCGCATCGGGCTCTCGATGCGCAGGCTGCCGCGGAGGCATCGGGGTCACTGGTGGGTCGGGCGATCTCCGGGTTGTCCGTGTACGTGTTGGATGCGCGACTCGGCCTCGTGCCGGCGGGTGTCCCGGGAGAGATGTACGTCTCGGGCGGTCAGGTGGCGCGGGGATACCTGGGTCGGCCGGACCTGACGGCGACACGATTCGTGGCAGATCCCTTCGCAGGCGACGGTTCCGTGCTTTATCGCACCGGCGACGTCGCCCGGTGGTCGCCCACCGGTGAGCTCGAATTCGTCGGTCGCGCAGACGATCAGGTCAAGATCCGCGGCTTCCGCATCGAACTGGGCGAAGTCGAATCGTCGGTTCTGTCGGCTCCGGCCGTCGGACAAGCCGCGGTGATCGTGCGCGAGGACGCTCCCGGTGCCGCGCGCCTTGTTGCTTACCTGGTGCCCGCAACCGGTTCCACGATCGACGTCGACGCCGTCCGTGCGTCGGTGGCCGAGCAGCTCCCCGAGTACATGGTCCCGTCGGCGTTCGTGGTGCTCGACGCAATTCCGTTGACCACCAACGGAAAGCTGGACCGGCGAGCCTTGCCCGAACCGGCCGCACGAACCCGTGAGTTCAGGCAACCGACGACTCCGATCGAGTCCATGGTCGCCGAGGTGTTCGCCGACGTCCTCGGTCTCGACCGGGTCGGTCTCGACGACGACTTCTTCGAACTCGGCGGCAACTCTTTGGTGGCCACCCAGGTGGTGTCCCGACTCGGTGCCTCCGCCGACACGACGGTCCCGGTTCGGGCATTGTTCGAGGCCCCGACGGTCGCGGCACTCGCGGCGAGGGTCGAGCAGGGCTCGGGCGCGCGGCCGGCGCTGGTGCCAGGGCCTCGTCCCGATCGAGTTCCACTCTCGCTCGCACAGCAGCGGATGTGGTTCCTCAACCGGTTCGACTCGGACTCGACGGCGTACAACATCCCGTTCGCTCTGCGCCTGAGCGGCGATCTGAACGTCGGCGCGTTGCAGAGCGCGGTCTCGGACGTCATCGAGCGGCACGAGACACTGCGATCGGTGTACCCGGATTCGCCCGAGGGACCGCATCAGGTGGTCGTGCCGATGTCCCAGGTGCCGACGACTCTCGACGTGATCGACACCGACGCGGAATCGGTGACCGCTCGGGTGCTGGAGCTGCTGGCGTCGACGTTCGACGTGACCGCAGAGGTTCCGTTGAAGACCTCGCTGTTCCGAGTCTCCGACACCGATTTCGTGCTGGCGATGGTGGTCCATCACATCAGCGCCGACGGTCTGTCGATGATGCCGTTGTCGACCGACGTCATGACGGCCTATGCCGCCCGTACCCGGAAGTCCGATCCCGCATGGGCTCCGCTGCCGGTGCAGTACGCCGACTACGCGCTCTGGCAACGCGACGTTCTCGGCTCCGAGGACGACGCCGAATCGATTGCAGCGCAACAGATTCGATACTGGTCTGCCGCGCTGTCGGAGTTGCCCGAGCAGATCGAGCTACCTCTCGATCGCCCGCGTCCGGCGAGCCAGACGTTCCGCGGCAATCGCATCGATTTCCGAATCGACGTCGACGCGCACGCGCGTCTCGCGGAACTGGCCCGCGCGCACAACGCGACCGTCTTCATGGCCGTGCATGCGGCCTTCGCAGTGCTGCTTTCGCGGATCTCGGGGTCCTCGGACATCGTCGTGGGTACACCCATCGCAGGTCGCGGCGAGGCCGAGATCGAGAATCTCGTCGGCATGTTCGTCAACACCCTGGTGTTGCGACTCGATGTTCCGGGCGAGGCGACCTTCGGTGATCTCCTCGACGCCGCACGTGAAACCGATCTGCAGGCGTTCGCCAACTCGGACATCCCGTTCGAGCGGCTCGTCGACGTGGTCAACCCCACGCGCTCGACGGCTCGGCACCCGCTGTTCCAGGTCGGCTTCTCGTTCCAGAACTTCGCTCGCCGCGAGTTCGAGCTCGACGGGTTGGAAATCTCGGCGCTCGACACCGAGACCGGCAACTCCCAGTTCGATCTGCATCTGATCGTGTCCGATGCCCAGCAGGGCGACGGCGCGGCAGGTGGCTTCGATGCCCTGCTGACCTACGCGACGGATCTGTTCGACGAGAGCACCGCCCGTTCACTCGTGGCCCGCTTCGAGGCCGTGCTGGCCGCCGTCGTGGCGTCGCCGTCGACACCCATCGGCGATCTCGACGTGCTGCTGGACGGCGAGCGATCTGCGATCGTCGAGGACTGGAACGACACGGTTCACGATTTCGGTGCCGTGGAACACACGACCCTTCCCGATCTGTTCGGTGCAGCCGCCGAACGCGACCGCGCTGCAGTCGCACTCGTCCACGACGACGGCGTGGTGACGTACGGAGAGTTCGCCGAGCGGGTCTCGCAGCTCGCGCGCCACCTGATCGGCATGGGTGTCGGGCCGGAAGTGCCTGTCGGCCTTGCCATTCGGCGCTCGGTCGATCTCCTCGTCGGCATGTACGCCATCTCGACGGCAGGCGGGGCGTACGTTCCGATCGATCCGGACCAGCCGGCCGAGCGCAACGCGTTGGTCCTCGAGACAGCCGCTCCTGCGTGCATTCTGATCTCCGGCGATGTGGGTGCCGAGATCACCGATGCTGCCCCGATCGTGGATCTGGCCCGGTTCGACACCGATGCCTACTCGGGTGGTCCGGTGGACGCGTCCGAACGCACCGGGGTGCTCACCGCAGCCAACACCGCGTACGTCATCTTCACGTCCGGATCGACCGGTCGTCCGAAGGGCGTTGCGGTCTCGCACGGTGCCGTCGTCAACCAGCTGAACTGGCTGCGTGCGGAGTACGCACTCGACGAGACCGACGCAGCGCTGCTCAAGACCGCAGCGACGTTCGACCTGTCGGTGTGGGAGTTCTGGTCGCAGCTGACCTCCGGCGGACGGCTCGTCGTGGCCGAGGCCGACGGTCATCGTGACCCCGACTACCTGCTGGAACTGATTCGCACGCAGTCGGTGACGACACTGCACCTGGTGCCGTCGATGCTGTCGATGCTCGGCACCGTCGCCGCAGGCGAGGTATCGCCGAGCCTGCGGCGGGTGCTGGCTATCGGTGAGGCACTGCCCGCTGCCGTCGCACAGGAGTTCCGCAAGCGGAACGGATCGACCGACCTGCACAACCTGTACGGGCCGACCGAGGCAGCGGTGTCGGTGACCGCGCACGCGGTGACGGACGCCGATACGACCGCGGTGCCGATCGGTGTTCCCGAGGCGAACACGACGGTGTTCGTGTTGGACTCGCGGTTGCATCCGGTGCCTGCGGGTGTCAGCGGCGAGCTCTACCTGGCCGGCGCGCAGCTGGCGCGCGGCTACTTCGGGCGCGCGGACCTGACGTCGGAGCGATTCGTCGCCAATCCGTTCGATGCGAACGGTTCTCGGATGTACCGCACCGGCGACCTGGTGCGCTGGCGGGTGCCCGTCGTCGACGGAACGCCGGCCCCGGCGCACCTCGAGTACATCGATCGGGCCGACTTCCAGGTGAAGATTCGCGGATTCCGCATCGAGCTCGGTGAGATCGAAGCGGCCCTGCGGTCGCAGCCGGCAGTGGCAGATTCGGCCGTCGTGGTGCACAGCGGCGAGTCCATGGGTGACCAGTTGGTGGCCTACGTCGTCGGCCGGGCCGGGGAGGTCGTCGATGTCGCGCACGTCGAATCCGAACTCTCGCATCTCGTTCCGTCGTACATGGTGCCTGCGGCATTCGTGGTGCTCGAAGCGCTACCGCTCAATGCCAACGGAAAGCTGGACCGAAAGGCGCTGCCCGCGCCGCACTTCGAGGCCACCGAGTTCCGCGCACCGGTCACCCCGATCGAGGAGATCGTCGCGACGACCGTTGCCGAACTGCTCGGGCTGGACCGCGCGGGGCTGGACGACGACTTCTTCGCCCTCGGCGGAAACTCGTTGATCGCAACCCAACTGGTCTCGCGCCTCGGCCAGGCTCTCGACGCGCAGATTCCCGTGCGATCGGTGTTCGCGGCGTCCACGGTGGCGGGCCTCGCTGCACACATCGCGCCGCTCGTCGGCGGCGGTGCCCGCCGGGAACTGACGGTTCGCGAGCGTCCCGATCGACTACCCCTGTCGATCGCCCAGGAACGGATGTGGACGATCAACCGCATCGACCCGGGCTCGTCCGCGTACAACATCCCCGTCGCGGTGCGGTTGACCGGTGCCCTCGACATCGCCTCGCTCCGCGGCGCGTTCGACGATGTGCTCGGTCGCCACGAGATTCTGCGGACGGCCTACCCCGATTCGGTCGACGGCCCGGTGCAGCAGATCGGTGGCGTCGCCGACGTCGGGGTGGAGCTCGAACCCGAACAGGTGGCACCGGACGCCGTGGTGTCCCGCCTGACGGACGTCCTCGGTGCGGGATTCGACGTGACGAAGACCGTCCCGGTCCGGGCTGCGCTGCTGCAGGTCGGCGACGACGAACACGTCCTCGCCGTGGTGGCTCACCACATCGCCGCCGACGGGTTCTCGATGGGGCCGTTGATCCGCGATGTCATGGTCGCTTACACCGCTCGGGTGGCGGGGGAGATGCCGTCGTGGGCACCGCTGCCGGTGCAGTACGCCGATTTCGCGCTGTGGCAGCGTGATGTACTCGGCCGCGAGGACGACCCGGACAGTCCACTGGCGAAGCAGCTGGCCTACTGGACCGCCGAGCTGGCGGGAGCGCCGGAACAACTGGCACTGCCGCTCGATCGCCCACGGCCACCTCGACCGACCATGGAAGGCGCGTCGTACGGCTTCACGTTCGGTTCCGACGTGGCGTCGGCCATAGAGAAGATCGCCCGCGAGCATGCGGCGACGACGTTCATGGTGGTGCACAGCGCGTTCGCGGTTCTGCTGGGCCGGTTGAGCAACTCGTCGGACATCAGCATCGGCACCCCGACCGCAGGACGCGGCGAGGAGCAACTGGACGACCTGGTCGGCATGTTCGTCAACACGTTGGTGCTGCGCACGCAGATCGACCCGAACGGCACGTTCCTGGACCTGGTACGTCAGGCGAAGGACAAGGACCTCGCAGCGTTCGGCCACGCGGACGTTCCGTTCGAGCGGCTGGTCGATGCGCTCGGCCGCGCTCGGTCGAGCGCCTACACACCGCTGTTCCAGGCGATGTTGACGTTCCAGAACCATGCGACGGGCACGTTCGAGTTGCCGGGCCTGCAGGTGCAGGCGCTGCCGGCAGGCGACGATCAGGCGAAGTTCGACCTTCAGCTGACCGCCGTCGAGAACTTCGACGAGACCGGAGCGCTGCAGGACATCGAGGCGACGTTCACCTACGCGACGTCGATCTTCGACGAATCGACGATAGCGACGTTCGCCGAGCGGCTGTCGAAGATTCTGCGGACGGTCGTCTCCGATCCCGAGGTGGTGCTGCGATCCATCGACATCCTCACGGACGAGGAGAAGGCCGAGTTCGCGCCGCGCGCCAAGCCGAAGACGGTCGACGATCTACCGCAGTTGATTGCCGACGCAGCGGCGACCGCGCCCGATGCGGTGGCGCTCGAGCACGAATCGACGAGTGTCGATTTCGCGGCCCTGAACGCCAAACTGACGCAGATGTCGGCGACGATGGGCGCGGCGATGAAGCCGCAGGCTCTGGTGACGGTCACGCTGTCCGCACTGATTCCGGGCATCTTGCCCGCCCTCGGTGCAGAGGGGTTGTCGACCGCTCTGGCATCGTTGATCCAACGGGCGGAGTCGGTGATCGCGTCGTCGTGACGAAAGCCGAGCTCGCCGGTTGTGCACGTGGATCGATCAGGAGGAATAGTTAGATGGCGGTTGGACGTCGACGCGAGGCAGCATTGACGGTCGAGGACCTTCCGCGCTTGGTTCGGAGCGTCGCTGCGGTCGAACCGGACCGCGTGGCGCTCGCGCACCTCGGCACGGAGTTGACCTACGCCCGGTTGGACGAGGAGATCACCACCCTCGACACGGCCATGGGTGGGGTTCTCGGCCCGGACGCGCTGGTCCCGGTCGTGCTGTCCAACACCGTTCCCGGCCTCATCGAGGCCACCGACGGTGGTCTCGACGCCGTGGTCTCGTCGGTGGTCTCCGATGCCGCGACGGTTCTCGGTGACGACGACTCGGCGTCGAGCCCGGCCGAACCCGAGGCAACCACCCTCTACACCCTGTTCGCCGATCAGGCCGAGCGGACACCGGACGCACCCGCGCTCGTGTTCGGCGGCGAGAGTCGGTCCTATGCCGAGTTCGCAGAGTCGGTCGAACGCCTCGCCCGGGTTCTGATCGAGCGGGGTGTCGGCCCGGATTCGACGGTGGGGCTGTCGATCCGCCGCTCGTTCGATCTGCTGGTGGGTATGTACGCCATCTCGGCAGCCGGTGGTGCCTACGTTCCGTTGGACCCCGAGCACCCGGTGGATCGACTCGCCTACGTCCTCGATACCGCGCGACCGGTTCTGGTGCTCACGACATCGGAGGACCTGCCGCAGTTGCCGGACGGCACGCAGACTCTGCTCGTCGATGCCGTCGACGTCACCGGCGTGACGGGAGGGCGCATCACCGATGCGGACCGGCTCGGCACTCTCGGTGAAGACGACCTCGCGTACGTCATCTTCACGTCCGGTTCGACCGGGCGTCCGAAGGGCGTGGCGGTGGGCCACCGCGCGATCGTCGCCAATATTTCATGGCGGCAGCGGGAATACACGATGACCCCGGCCGACGTCGTCTTGCAGAAGACGCCGTTCACGTTCGACGTGTCGGTCTGGGAGTTCTTCTGGCCGTTGCAGATCGGCGCGACACTGGTGATCGCCGAGCCCGACGGGCACCGCGACCCCGCCTATCTCGCCCGCGTCATCGATGAACACGGCGTGACGGTGACCCACTTCGTACCGTCGATGCTGTCGGTCTACGTTGCCGAACCCACCGCCGCACAGGCCGATTCGCTTCGCATGGTGTTCGCCTCCGGTGAGGCGCTGCCGGCGCGCACCGTCAACGCGTTCCACGCGATCTCCGGTGCCGAGTTGCACAACCTGTACGGTCCCACCGAAGCAGCCGTCGACGTCACGTACTACCGAACCCAGCAGGTGGAGGACGGCTCGGTACCGATCGGTGCTGCCGTCGACGACACCGACCTCTACGTGCTCGACGAGGGTCTGCGGCGCTCACCCCGGGGAGTCGAGGGAGAGCTCTATCTCGCGGGCGTGCAGCTCGCTCGCGGATACCTCGGACGCACGGACCTGACGTCCGATCGATTCGTCGCCGACCCGTTCGGTGAGCCGGGGGGACCGGATGTACCGCACCGGCGACCTGGTGCGCCGACGCGCCGACGGCCAGATCGAGTACATCGGCCGCACCGACTTCCAGGTCAAACTGCGTGGCCTCCGTATCGAACTCGGCGAGATCGAGCAAGCGCTGCTCGCCGAGCCGCAGGTGACCCAGGCTGCGGTACTCGTTCACGCCGACCGATCGCAGGCCCAGTTGGGTGAGCAGCTCGTCGGCTATGTCGTGAGCACCGAGCCCGATATCGATCACGACGGCCTGGCGGATGCGGTGCGCCGGCGCATGCCCGAGTACATGGTGCCGTCGGTGTTCGTCGTGCTGGACGAATTCCCGCTGAACGCCAGCGGCAAGCTGGACCGAAAAGCCTTGCCTGCGCCCGATTTCGCCTCGCTCGTACGCGAATACCGTGCCCCGGGCACCGACACCGAAACGGCCCTGGTGGCAATTTTCGAGACGGTCCTCGGGATGGACCGTATCGGCGTGGACGACGACTTCTTCGTCCTCGGCGGAAACTCGCTCAACGCCACTCGCGTGATCGCGCGAGTCAACGCGGAACTGGGCACAGCAGTGGATGTGCGGTCGTTCTTCGACGCACCGACCGTCGCCGAACTCGCCGCGGCCGTCGATGCTGCAGGCTCGACGCACGCGCGACCTCCGTTGGTGGCGCAGCAGCGGCCCGAACGTGTGCCATTGTCGCTGGCCCAGCAACGGATGTGGTTCCTCAACCGATTCGAGCCGGACTCGGCTGTCAACAACATCCCGGTCGCCATCGCGTTGAGCGGCGAACTCGATTTCACCGCCCTGCAGGCGGCGTTGATCGACGTGTTGGACCGGCACGAGTCGCTGCGGACGGTCTACCCCGATCACGACGGCATCGGCTTCCAACAAGTACTCGAATCCGATGCGGTGGCAGTGGAATTGGAGCGCGCGACGGCAACCGATGCCGACGTTCCCGCCGTGCTGCTCGAGTTCGCGCTCAGGCCCTTCGATCTGGCGGTACAGCTGCCCTTCCGGGCGGTGCTCCTCGAGACGGCCGAGACCGAGCACGTGCTCGCGTTCGTGGTGCACCACATCGCGGCCGACGGATTCTCGATGGGCCCGCTGACCCGAGACGTGGTGGCCGCATACGTGGCGCGCACCAACGGGCAGCAACCACAGTGGACTCCGCTGGAGGTGCAGTACGCCGACTTCACGCTGTGGCAGAGGGCCGTCCTCGGCAGCGAGGACGATCCGGAATCTCTGATCTCGGCGCAGGAGAACTACTGGCGGCACCGACTCGGCGGCGCACCCGACCAGTTGGAGCTACCCACCGACCGTCCCCGCCCGGCGGTCGCCACGACCAACGGCGGCACGCACCCGTTCGAGATCGACGCCGAACTGGTCCGCGCGCTGGAGAAGCTCGGAAGAGACCACAACGCAACGACATTCATGGTCGTGCACGCCGCGCTGGCCGTGCTGTTGGCCAAGCTCGCGGCCGCCGACGACATCAGTATCGGTACGCCGGTCGCCGGCCGTGGAGACGCGGCCCTCGACGACGTCGTCGGCATGTTCGTCAACACACTGGTGCTGCGCACCGAAGTCGATTCACGGACGTCGTTCGACGATCTGCTGCGCGAGATCCGGGAGGTGGACCTCGCTGCGTTCTCGCACGCCGACGTGCCCTTCGAGCGTCTGGTGGACGTGTTGGCCCCGGCGCGCTCGCAGGCACGCCACCCGCTGTTCCAGGTGATGTTGACGTTCCAGAACCTCGATCGAACCTCGGTCGAGCTCCCCGGCCTGACCATCGCAGCGGTCGACTACGAGGCAGACCTGGCAAAGTTCGATCTGCAAGTGACGCTGTGGGATTCGGCACCGGCCGGCTCCGAGCCCGCGGGCCTGACCGTCGCCCTGACCTATGCTGCGGACCTCTTCGAGAAATCGACGATGGCTCGATTCGGAGAGCGGTTCGTTCGGGTTCTTCGTGCGATCACCGCAGCGCCCGCTGCAGCCGTCGGAGAGATCGACCTGCTCGACTCGGTCGAGCGGGAGTCGGTGCTGACGTTCGGTTCGGGACCGGCGCACGAGATCACCAGCGGAACAACGTTGGTGGGGCAGTTCGACGGTCGCGTCGAGCAGACCCCCGACGCGCAGGCCCTGGTGTTCGAGGACGTTCGGCTGACGTACGCCGAGCTCGATGCGCGCGCGAACCGCCTGGCGCGGTACCTGTTGTCGGTGGGTGTCGGGACCGATTCGACGGTCGGCCTCGCAGTCGGCCGCAGTATCGAGTTGTTCGTCGGTATGTACGCGATCGTCAAGGCCGGTGCTGCGTACGTACCCATCGATCCGGCTCAGCCGTCGGAGCGCAACGAGTACATCGTGAGCACGGCCTCGCCGGTACGGGTGCTCTCGAGCACCCGAGATCACGTCGAGTTCCCCGGCGTGGAGACGGTGGACATCGACACCGTGGACGTGTCGGAATTCTCGTCGGCGCCGGTGACCGATGCGGAGCGGACGGCACCGCTGCGGGCAGAGAACCTCGCATACGTCATCTTCACCTCGGGGTCGACGGGTCGGCCGAAGGGCGTCGGCGTATCGCACGCGGCGATCGTCAACCGGTTGTCGTGGATGCAGCACGAGTACCCCCTCGGTCCGCAGGACGTGGTGTTGCAGAAGACACCGGCTACGTTCGACGTGTCGGTGTGGGAGTTCTTCTGGGCCTTCCAGGTCGGCGCATCCGTGGTCGTCGCGGTTCCCGAGGGTCATCGGGATCCGTCGTACCTGCTCGATGTCATTGCACGCGAACATGTCTCGGTAGTGCACTTCGTGCCGTCGATGATGTCGGTGTTCACACCGGAGGCGCTGCGTAGGCCCGACGCGGGAGCGTCGCTGCGTACGGTGTTCGCCTCGGGGGAGGCGCTTGCGCCTGCTACTGCACATTCGCTGCGCCGCGCACTCCCACAGGTGTCGGTGCACAACCTGTACGGCCCGACCGAAGCTGCTGTCGACGTGACCTATCACGCGGTCTCCGACGCGGACACAGCCGTGGTGCCGATCGGTTCACCGGTGTGGAACACCGATGTGCGCGTTCTGGATTCGTCGTTGCGGCCGGTTCCGGTCGGGGTGTCGGGAGAGCTCTATCTCTCGGGTGTCCAGCTCGCCAGGGGATACGTGAGCCGACCCGATCTGACCGCGGATCGCTTCGTTGCCGATCCGTTCGCGGTCGACGGTGCGCGGATGTATCGAACCGGCGACGTGGTGCGGTGGCTGCCCGCCGGTGAGTTGGAGTACGTGGGCCGGTCCGACTTCCAGGTGAAGTTGCGTGGTCTCCGCATCGAACTCGGCGAAATCGAATCGGCTCTGTTGGATCTTCCCGAGATCGCTCAGGCCGTGGTGCTCGTGCGACGAGAACAACTGGTTGCCTACGTCGTCCCCACCGAAGGCCCGGTCGATGTGGACCGGGCACGCACCGCGCTACGTGGACGTCTGGCCGAGTACATGGTGCCGACCACCGTCGTGGAATTGGCCGAATTCCCGCTCGGCGGAAGTGGCAAGCTCGATCGAAAAGCGCTGCCCGATCCCGAATTCGAGGCAACGCCCTACCGAGCACCGTCCGATCCGGTCGAAGAGATCGTCGCGAACGTGTTCGGCGCGGTCCTCGGACTCGACCGAGTCGGTGTGGACGACGACTTCTTCGCGCTCGGCGGCAATTCGCTCGTCGCCACTCAGGTCGCCGCACGACTCGGTGCCGAGCTGGGCACGACAGTGCCCGTCCGAACGATGTTCGAGGCAGGCACGGTGGCAGCCTTGGCTGCTGCGTTGGAAAGTCACGTCGGCCACGGAGTCTCCGCGCCTCTGGTGCCGCAGGAACGCCCCGAACGAATTCCGCTCTCGCTCGCCCAGCAGCGGATGTGGTTCCTCAACCGATTCGAGCCCGAATCGGCGGTCAACAACATCCCCGTGGCGATCCGGCTCACCGGAGCACTCGACACTGCGGCCCTGAACGCAGCGGTCGTCGACGTTCTCGACCGGCACGAAGCACTCCGCACCGTCTACCCGAGTGTGGACGGAGCGGGGCATCAGGTGATCCTGCCTGCCGAATCGGTGGCACCGGACCTGACACCCACCACACCGTCCGCCGACGGTGCGGTGGCCGACCTGATCGCTTTCGCCTCCGAAGGATTCGACGTCACCCAGTCGATTCCCCTGCGCGCGAAACTGTTCCAGGTCACCGACGACGAGTACGTGCTGGTCGTCGTGGTTCATCACATCAGCGCAGACGGTTGGTCCATGGGACCGCTGACCCGCGACGTGATGACGGCTTACCTCGCTCGTGTGGCCGGCGACGCACCGCAGTGGACGCCGCTGGCGGTGCAGTACGCCGACTTCGCGCTGTGGCAGCGCGCCGTGCTCGGCGACGACGCGGATCCGAGCAGCCTGATGGCAGCACAGGCGGACTACTGGCGTTCGGCCCTGGCGGACCTGCCCAGTGAGCTGACCCTGCCGTACGACCGGCCGCGTCCCGCGGTGCAGTCGTACTCGGGCGGGCGGTTCCAGTTCGACATCGATGCGGATCTGCGTGCCTCGCTCGACGATCTGGCCCGGTCGACCGGAACCACCCTGTTCATGGTGCTACACGGTGCACTCGCGCTGTTCCTGGCTCGCATGTCCACCTCGGACGACGTTGCGGTGGGTACCGCCGTCGCAGGCCGCGGCGAGGCCGTCCTGGACGACGTGATCGGCATGTTCGTCAACACCCTGGTGCTCCGCACCTCGGTCGATCGAAGCAAGGGATTCACCGACCTCCTCGGCCACGTCCGGGACGTCGACCTCGATGCATTCGCACACGCGGACATCCCCTTCGAGCGGCTCGTCGATTTGCTCGAACCCGAGCGCACGACGGCCAGGCACCCGCTGTTCCAGGTCGCGATCGCGTTCGAGAACCTGCCGCCGAGCGAATTCCACCTTCCCGATCTGACGGTCTCGGCGGTCGACGTCGAGGTCGACACAGCCAAGTTCGACCTGTCGCTGACGCTGCACGATAAGGCCGACGGCACCGGTCTGTCCGCCGGTTTCCTCTACGCGCGAGACCTGTTCGACGAGAACACGATCGAGGTGTTCTCGCGACGTTTCCGCTGGCTGCTCGAAGCGATCGTGGCGACACCGAACACCCCGGTGGGCGATCTGTCCATCCTCTACGACGACGAATACGACCGGCTCACCCACGTCCACGGTGACGACGTGTTGGCCGGCGGCACTCTGGCCGAGATCTTCGCTGCCGGAGCCGCACTCGACCCGTCGGCGACCGCGATTCGCTACGAGGGCCGCTCGATCTCGTACGCCGAACTCGATGCGACGTCCTCGCAGCTCGCCCGGGTGCTCATCGAGCGCGGGGCCGGCCCCGAATCCGTTGTGGCGCTGGGATTCCAGCGCTCCTACTTCATGGTGCTCGCGGTCTGGGCAGTGGCGAAATCGGGGGCCGCGCACCTACCCGTCGACCCGACGTATCCGAAGGATCGCGTCGCCCACATGGTCTCGGACTCCGAGGCCGTACTGGGCCTGACCACCCGGGCGCACTCGGCTCGGCTCCCCGGCGGACTGCAGGATCTGGCCTGGCTGAGCGTCGACGACGAGGAGTTCGTGGCCGAGGTCCGCACCCGCTCGGCCGAGCCGGTCACCGACGCCGACCGCCTGCGACCCGTCACGTTCCAGAACCCCGCCTACGTCATCTACACCTCGGGCTCGACAGGCAAGCCGAAGGGCGTCGTCGTCACGCACGCCGGACTCGGCGGCGTCCTCGACGCAGCAACCGATCTCTATCACCTGAAACCGGCCTCGAGGTTCCTGCACGTCTGCTCGCCCAACTTCGATCCGTCGGTTCTGGAGTGGATGGCGGCATTCTCGGTCGGCGCGACGTTGGTCGTCGTACCGGCCTCGATTCTCGGTGGCACCGAATTGGCCGAACTGCTGAAGGCGGAGAGGGTCACTCATACGATCATCACGCCTGCGGTACTCGGCACGATGGATCCCCACGGGATCGATTCGCTCGAGGTCCTCTCGGTGGGCGGCGACGTGACCACTCCCGAACTGCTGGCCCGATGGGCAGGGGACCGGAAGTACTTCAACGGGTACGGACCGACCGAGACCACGATCATCTCGAGCTTCGCCGAGTTGACGCCCGGCGAGCCGATCACCATCGGTCGACCGATTCACGGCATGTCCGTGCTCATCCTCGATTCCAGGCTCGAACCGGTTCCGACCGGTGTCGCGGGTGACCTGTATCTGTCGGGCGGTGCGCTCGCTCGCGGCTATCTCGGTAGGCCGAGTCTGTCCTCCGAGCGCTTCGTGGCCAATCCGTACGGCATCGACGGCGCACGGATGTACCGCACCGGCGACGTCGTGCGATGGACGGACGACCTGCAGCTGCAGTTCGTCGGCCGCACCGACTTCCAGGTGAAGGTGCGCGGGTTCCGTATCGAGCTCGGCGAGATCGACTCCGCGCTCACCGCTGTTCCCGAGGTCGACTTCGCCGTCACACTCGGACACGAACTGCCCTCGGGTGTCACCACCCTCGTGTCCTACGTGCTGCCGACGCGTGGTTCCGTCGTCGACGTCGACGAGCTGACCGCCTTCGTCGGAAAATCATTGCCCGCCTACATGATTCCGTCGTCGATCATCGTTCTCGACACCGTTCCACTGACCCCGGTGGGCAAGTTGGATCGCGCCGCGCTTCCCGCACCCGTGTTCGAGGCCCGGGAATTCCGCGCACCCACCACCGCGGTCGAAGAGATCGTCGCCGGAGTGTTCGCCGACGTCCTGCACCTCGAGCGAGTGGGACTGGACGACGACTTCTTCGCCCTGGGCGGTAACTCGTTGATCGCCACCCAGGTGGTCTCGCGGCTCGGCGCGGCCCTGGACACGGTGGTCCCGGTGCGGGCGCTGTTCGAGAGCTCGACCGTGGCCGCACTGGTGGCGCACGTGGAGAGCGCTGTCGGTTCGGGGGGACGAGCTGCACTCGTGGCGGGTCCGCGTCCCGAACACCCGCCGCTCTCGCCTGCGCAGCAGCGGTACTGGTTCCTCAACCAGTTCGACACGACGTCGTCGGTGGACAACATTCCGTTCGCCGTGCGGTTGTCGGGTGAGCTCGACGTCGCTGCGCTGCAGTCGGCGGTGCGCGATGTCGTCGAGCGCCACGAGTCTCTTCGTACCCGGTACCCGGACTCGGCACAGGGCCCGTTCCAGCAGGTGTTGCCTGCGTCCGAGGTACCGATGGACCTCGCCGTGCGAGACGTGGCCGGTGCGAACGTCGTTGCCGCCGTGACCGAGTTCTTTGCGCGGGGCTTCGACGTCACCGCCGAGGTGCCGGTCGACGCGCGCGTGTTCCGCGTCGACGAGAACGAGCACGTCCTGGCCTTCGTCGTCCACCACGTGTCGGCCGACGGCGCGTCGGTGGGCCCGCTGGCCGTCGACGTCATGACCGCATACACCGCGAGATCTGCAGGGACGGCTCCGGACTGGGAGCCACTCGAGGTGCAGTACGTCGACTTCGCGCTGTGGCAGCGAACCGTACTCGGCACCGAATCGGATCCCGATTCGGTTGCAGCGCAGCAGGTGTCGTTCTGGAAGGATACGCTCGCCGAGCTGCCGGATCAGCTGGTGCTGCCCACCGATCGCCCGCGCCCGCCGGCGCAGAGTTTCCGCGGCGATGCCGTGCGGTTCACCGTCGACGCCGGCACGCACGCTGCTCTCGCCGAACTCGGACGTACCGAGCAGGCAACGTTGTTCATGGTGGTGCACTCGGCATTCGCCGTGTTGCTCGCACGCCTGTCCGGTTCCGAGGACATCGCGGTCGGAACGCCCATCGCCGGCCGCGGTGAGCGGGCTCTGGACTCGATGATCGGTATGTTCGTCAACACCCTGGTCTTCCGGTCGTCGGTCGAATCGTCGATGACCTTCCGCCAGTTGCTCGCTCAGGCCCGAGAGCGGGACCTGGCCGCGTTCGCGCACTCCGACGTTCCGTTCGAGCGTCTCGTGGAGGTGCTGAACCCGGTGCGGTCGACGGCACGCAACCCGTTGTTCCAGGTAGGCCTGTCCTTCCAGAACCTTGCCGAGTCGACGTTCGAGCTGCCGGGTCTGACGGTGAGTGCCGTCGAGGCGGATGCGGTGACCGCGAAAACCGATCTGCAACTGTCGATCTCGGATCGCTACGCCCCGGACGGCTCGCCCGCGGAACTGTCGGCCGAATTCAGTTATGCCACCGATCTTTTCGATCGCGCCACGATCGAAGGTTTTGCCGACCGGTTCGTTCGCCTCCTCGCCGCCGTGGCCGAGGACCCGTCGGCCGTCGTCGGCGATCTCGAGCTGCTCTCGCCCGAGGAACGCACCCGGATCGTCCGCACGTGGAACGACACCGATCACGATGTCGATGCGTCGCAGACGCTGGTATCGCTGTTCGATCGTCAGGTGCAGGCGCAGCCCGACGCGGTCGCGGTGGTCCATGCCGGGCAGTCACTGTCGTACGGCGAGTTCGATCGTCGAATCAACCGGTTGGCCCGCGTCCTGATCGGTGCCGGTGTCGGCCCGCAGGTGACGGTTGCCCTGGCGATCAGGCGCTCGGTGGATCTGCTCGTCGCGATGTATGCCGTCGCCAAGGCGGGCGGGGCGTACGTGCCCATCGATCCGGATCAGCCGGCGGACCGCAATGCCTACATCCTGGAGGTAGCTGCTCCCGCTCTGGTCCTGAGTACTGCGCGGGACGGTGTCGATGTCGACTCGGTTCCGGTGCTGTTGGTCGACACCGATCCGCGAGTGCTCGACGCAGAGGTCTCGGACGCGCCCGTCACCGACAGTGAACGCACCTCGCCGCTGCGGCCTGCGAACACCGCGTACGTCATCTTCACGTCCGGATCCACCGGCCGCCCCAAGGGTGTCGCGGTGAGTCATGCCGCCATCGTCAATCAGCTGCTGTGGCAGAGCGCCCATTACGGACTGGGCAGTACCGACCGAGTACTGCTCAAGACCGCGGCCACCTTCGATCTGTCCGTGTGGGAGTTCTGGGTCGCCACCGTCTCCGGTGGTGCGATCGTCGTGGCCGACGCCGAGGGCCACCGCGACCCCGCCTACCTCGTCGATCTGATGAACCGGGAATCGGTGACGACACTGCACACCGTGCCGTCCGTGCTCGACGCGCTGGTCACGGCGTCGGCGGGCACCCTGCCCGTACCCCTGACGCGGATCCTGGCGATCGGCGAAGCACTGCCGGTCGCCACGGCCGAGCGCGCGCTGCGCAGTTCGGCTGCGCGACTGGACAACTTGTACGGACCGACCGAGGCCGCGGTCTCGGTGACTTCGCATCGGGTGACGACCGTCGACGGCACCACGGTTCCGATCGGTGGCCCGGAGTGGAACACCCGTGTCTACGTGCTGGATTCGCGTCTGGCTCCCGTTCCGGTCGGCGTCGCAGGTGAGCTCTATCTCGCGGGTGCGCAGCTGGCCGACGGGTACTTCGCGCGGCCGGATCTGAGCGCCGAGCGATTCGTCGCGGACCCGTTCACCCCCGGCGGCCGCCTGTACCGCACCGGTGACCTCGTATCCTGGCGCGCCGACGGCGAATTGGAGTACGTCGGGCGCACCGACTTCCAGGTGAAGATTCGCGGTTTCCGTATCGAGCTCGGCGACATCGATGCCGCTCTCGGATCGCTCGACGAGATTCGCGACGTCGCCGTGATCGCTCTCGCGGACACGGGATCAGGCGCGCGGCTCGTGGCCTACCTCGTGCCCGCCGATGGGATGACGCTGGATCAGGACGGCATCCGTCGTGCACTCGCCGAACGTCTGCCGTCGTACATGATCCCGGCGGCCTTCGTCGTGCTCGAGGCTCTTCCTCGCGGCGTCAACGGAAAGCTGGATCGACAGGCGCTCCCCGAACCGCAGTTCGAGACAGCCGAATTCCGCGCGCCGACCAATCCGGTGGAAGAGGCCGTCGCGGCGGTCTTCGCCGAGGTGCTCGCTGTCGAGCGCGTGGGTCTGGACGACGACTTCTTCGCGCTCGGCGGTAACTCGCTCATCGCCACTCAGGTGGTCTCCCGGCTGGGGGCGGCGCTCGATACTCAGGTACCTGTCCGCTCGATCTTCGAGTCTCCGACGGTGCAGTCGCTCGCACGTGCGATCGAGTCCGAGGTGGGTACCGGTGCGCGCCGGGCACTGACGGCTCGAACACGACCGGACTCGGTGCCGCTGTCGATGGCTCAGCAGCGCATGTGGTTCCTGAGCCAATTCGATCCGACCTCCGCCGTGAACAACATCCCGGTCGCAATTCGGTTGTCCGGCAGCATCGATGTCGATGCACTCACCAACGCCGTGCACGACGTGCTGGCGAGGCACGAAATTCTGCGCACCGTGTACCCGGAGGTCGACGGACGAGGCCATCAGGTGGTACTCGGTACCGCGGAGGCCGGCGTGACGGTTGTCGTCGACGACGTCGACGAGAGTTCGATCGAGCAGGCCCTGCGCGACTTCGTGTCCGCGGGATTCGACGTGACCCGAGCTGTTCCGGTCCGAATCCGGATCCTGCGGGTCAGCGAGACCGAGCACGTACTGGCCTTCGTCGCCCACCACATCGCCGCGGACGGGTTCTCGATGGGACCCCTGACGCGCGACGTCATGGTGGCCTACACCGCCCGTGCCGCGGGGGAGAACCCGCAGTGGGCACCACTCCCGGTGCAGTACGCGGACTACGCGTTGTGGCAACGCGAGGTACTCGGTTCCGAGGACGACCCGGATTCGCCGTTGGCGAAGCAGCTCGCCTACTGGACGACGGCTCTGGCCGGTGCCCCGGCACAGCTCGACCTCGCGACCGACCGGCCGCGTCCGGCGGTGGCGTCGTATCGCGGTGCGGCATACAACTTCTCGATCGACGAGGCCCTGCAGTCGAACATCGCTCGCGCGGCCCGCGCCAACAACGCCACGAACTTCATGGTGGTCCACACCGCGCTCGCGGTGCTCCTCGGCGCGATGGCGGGTACCGACGACGTGACGATCGGAACCCCGGTCGCCGGCCGCGGTGACGCCGATCTGGACGAGCTCGTCGGCATGTTCGTCAACACGCTCGCCCTGCGTACCGCGGTGCACCCCGCGGCAACGTTGCGCGAGCAACTCGCCGCAGTTCGCGAGGCCGACCTGGGAGCCTTCGGGCACGCCGACGTGCCGTTCGAGCGGCTCGTCGACGAGCTGGCCCCGGACCGATCACAGGCTCGCCACCCGATCTTCCAGGTCATGCTGACGTTCCAGAACCTGAACCGCCAGACGTTGGCCCTGCCGGGGTTGAGTGTCGAGGGCATCGATCTGGGTAGCGCGTTCGCGAAATTCGACCTGCAGGTGACGCTCTGGGAGAACACGGACGACCGCGGTGCTCCCGCCGGAATCGACGTGCAGTTCGACTACGCCACAGATCTATTCGAAGAATCCAGCATGGCCTCCCTCGGGCGACGGCTCGTCCGGGTACTGCACGCGCTGACCGACGCACCGGACGGAGTCGTCGGCGACATCGACATCCTCGAGGAAGGCGAACGTGCCCGCGTCCTCGAGGACTGGAACGCCACCGCGCACGAGGTGGATCCCGGTGCAACTCTGGTGTCGCTGTTCGAGTCCCGAGTTGCCGAGTCCCCGGACAACACCGCCACGAGCTTCCTCGACGATCGGGTGACGTACCGCGAATTCTCCGAACGGGTCAACGCGCTCGCGCGTCTGCTCATCGCCGAGGGAGTCGGCCCGGAAACCGTGGTGGCGACGGCCATGCGCCGCTCCATCGACATGCTGACGGGTATCTACGCAGTGCTCGCCGCCGGTGGTGCCTACGTTCCGGTCGACCCGGATCTACCGGCCGAACGAATCGGCTACATCCTGGACACGGCGGCACCGGTGGTGCTGCTCACGACCGAGCGCGACGGTACAGATCTCGTGACCGACGCCGCCAGAATCCTGGTCGACACCGTCGACACGACAGGTCTGTCCACGGCACCGGTGACCGATGCCGAGCGAACCGCACCGCTGCGACCGGCGGACACCGCGTACGTCATCTTCACCTCCGGCTCCACCGGTCGCCCCAAAGGCGTTGCGGTCAGCCACGAGGCCATCGTCAACCGTCTGCTGTGGATGCAGGCCGAATACCGTCTCACCGAGCAGGACAAGGTGTTGCAGAAGACGCCGGTCACGTTCGACGTGTCGGTGTGGGAGCTGTTCTGGCCGTTGCAGATCGGTGCCGAACTCGTCATCGCGGTGCCCGACGGCCACCGAGATCCGGCATATCTGGTGAGCACCGTCGCCGAACGCGGCGTCACGGTCGCGCACTTCGTGCCGTCGTTGCTGGCCGTGTTCGCCGCTGCGGACGGTGTGTCGAACTGCACCGGCCTGCGTGCGGTGTTCGCCTCCGGTGAGGCACTGCCTGCATCGGTTGCCTCGGCCCTGCGCACTGCACTGCCCGCCACCGAGCTGCACAACCTCTACGGCCCGACCGAGGCCGCTGTCGACGTCACGTATCACCATATCCTGCCGTCGGACACCGTGTCGGTTCCCATCGGCGCGCCGGTGTGGAACACGAGGGTGACCGTGCTCGACGCGCGACTGCACCCCGTTCCCGTCGGGGTGCCCGGAGAGCTGTATCTCGCGGGGCGTCAACTGGCCCGCGGATACCTCGGCCGCCCGGACCTGACCGCCGACCGGTTCGTCGCCGACCCGCACGGCAGTGCCGGCTCGCGGATGTACCGCACCGGAGACCTGGTGCGGTGGAGGCGCGACGGTGAACTCGAGTACCTCGGCCGCACCGACTTCCAGGTCAAACTCCGAGGCCTGCGGATCGAGCTCGGCGAGATCGAAGCCGCGTTGACTGCAGATCCGTCGGTCGACCAGGCCGTCGTTCTCGTGCGCCGGACGCCGTCGGCAGGTGAACTACTGGTCGGCTACGTCGTTCCTGTCGCCGGGGAGACGATCGACACCACAGCGGTCACCGCCTCGGTTGCGACCCTGGTTCCGGAATACATGGTTCCGGCCGGGCTCATCGTGCTCGATGCCCTGCCACTCGGGCCGAACGGCAAGCTGGACCGCAGAGCACTACCCGAACCGGAATTCGGCAGCGATGCCGAATTCCGTACCGCCACAACCGACACCGAACGCATCATTGCCGAGGTCTTCGCAGACGTCCTCGGCCTCGACGCCGTCGGGGTCGACGATTCGTTCTTCGCGCTCGGCGGCGACAGCATCGTCTCGATTCAGCTCGTCTCTCGAGCCAAGGCCAGGGGAATTCAGTTCGGGCCGCGAGATGTGTTCGAGCGCAAGACCGTTGCCGGTCTCGCCGAGGTCGCCGTGATCGTCGGTGAGGGCAATGATGCGGTCGTGCTCGAGGAACTCGACGGCGGCGGTGTCGGTTGGCTGCCGCTACCCCCGTTCGGTGTAGCGATGATCGAGCGCGGCGGCGGGTGGTCACGCTTCCATCAGGCCGTCACACTGGAGCTGCCGCTCGGTATCGACCGAGCCGGGATTCTCGCCACGGTGACCGCAGTGGTCGATCGACACGACGTGCTGCGGTCCACCCTGGTGCACGACGACCGCGGCTGGGGTCTCGATGTTGCGGGTGCCGGTACCGTCGACGTGGATACACTGCTCACCCGGGCCGATACCGATTCGGCTGCAACAGTATTCGACGATGCGGTGGGAACGCTCGACCCCACGGCCGGTCGCATGCTCGCCCTCGTCTGGGTCGATCGAGGACCCGAGGTGCCGGGCACGCTGACCGTGGCGGCGCACCACCTCGTGATCGACGGAGTGTCGTGGCGAATCCTGGTCCCCGACTTCGTCTCCGCCTGGGCTCAGGTGTCCGGGGGAGTGACCCCGACCCTCCCCGAGGTCGGGACCTCGATGCGGCGTTGGACCCATGCACTGGTCGACGCGGCAGCGAGCGAGGCGCGGCTGGCCGAATTGCCGCTGTGGCGTTCGATCGCCGACACCGAGGACCCCGTGCTGGGCAACCGCCCCTTCGATCCCGCGGTCGATGTCGTGGCGACGCTCGAACGGGTGAACATCGAACTGACACCCGACGTCACGCGCACCTTGCTGACCACCGTTCCGGAGATCTTCCGCGGCGGAGTGGGCGACGGGTTGCTGGCCGGGCTCGCTCTGGCCGTCACGAGACTGCGGTCCGAGCGCGGCATCACTGCACCGGCAACACTGGTGCAGCTCGAAGGCCACGGCCGCGAGGAAGCGGTGGTTCCCGGAGCTGATCTGGGACGGACCGTCGGCTGGCTGACCAGCCTGTTCCCCGTTCGCCTCGACCTGACCGGGATCGACGTCGATGCTGCGTTCGCGGGAGGGTCGCAGCTCGGCGATGCAGTGAAGGCAGTCAAGGAGCAGATGCTGGCGCTGCCCGATCGAGGCATGGGCTGGGGACTGCTCCGCTACCTGAACTCGGAGACCGCTGCGGAACTGGCCGAACTCGGCACCGGACAGATCAGCTTCAACTACCTGGGCCGGGTCGACGCCGGCGAGGTGCCGGACGAGATGAAGTCGCTCGGCTGGTTGCCGGCCGCCGACGGTGAGCTCTCCGCGCCCGGTGACGCCGACATGGCCGCGAACAAGACCGTCGACATCAACGCGATCGTGCTCGACACCGACGAGGGCGGGGTCCTGAGCGCCAGCTTCGCGTTCCCGACCGGAGCCGTGTCCGCGGACACGGTCGAGCGTCTCGCCGGGCTGTGGTCCGAGGCGTTGACGGCGCTGGCCTCGTACGCCGAGGTACCCGGCTCGGGCGGCCTGACCCCGTCGGACGTGCCTCTGGTGGCGCTGTCGCAGGCCGACATCGCGTCGTTCGAGGCGCGTTACCCACAGCTGACCGACATCTGGTCGCTGTCACCGTTGCAGCAAGGACTGCTGTTCCACGCGTTGTTCGCCGATGCGTCGATCGACGTCTACACCATGCAGGTCGTACTCGACCTGGCCGGCGAGGTTGACGCCGAACGGTTGCATCACGCTGCCCAGACGCTGCTGGATCGGTACGACAATCTGCGTACCTCGTTCACCGCGACCGCCGACGGTGAGACGGTGCAGATCGTCCATCAGGACGTCCTCCTGCCCTGGACCACGATGGACCTGTCGCACCTCGACGAGCCGGAACGTGGCACAGCAGTCGCCGATGCCCTGGCGGCCGAGCAACGACGGCACTTCGACGTCTCCACTGCACCGCTGCTGCGTTTCGTCCTCGTGCGAATCACCCCGACCACCTACAAGCTCGCGATGACCAACCATCACGTGCTCCTCGACGGGTGGTCTCTGCCGCTGGTGATGAAGGAACTCTTGTACCTGTACGCCGCTCGGGGTTCCACCTCGTCGATGCCGAGGGTTCGCTCGTATCGCTCCTACCTGGCCTGGCTGAACCGACAGGACCCGGCCGTGTCTCTCGGTGCGTGGACCACCGCGCTGGCCGGAGTCGAGGAGCCGACGTTCGTCGCACCGCCGAGTGTCGGACGAGAGATCTCCGCACGCTCGGCAGAGACGGAGCGATTCGTCGATCCCGAGACCACCGCGTCGCTCGTGGCGCTCGGTGGCAGGCTCGGCGTCACCGTCAACACGCTGGTGCAAGCGGCCTACGGCCTGCTGATCGCACACATCACCGGCCGCACCGATGTCGTGTTCGGTGCCACGGTCTCCGGCCGTCCCGCTGCTCTTCCAGGCGTCGAGTCGATGATCGGCCTGTTCATCAACACCATCCCGGTGCGCGTTCGATTCGATCCGGCCGACACTGTCGAGAACTACCTGGTCCGGATTCAGGGAGAACAAGCAGACCTGCTCGACCACCATCACATGGGACTCGTCGACATCCAACGGGCGATCGGAATGGGGAATCTGTTCGACACCCTCACCATCTTCGAGTCCTACCCGGTGGACGAAGCCGAGCTGACGCAGCAAGCGGCAGCGATCGACGGAATGACCGTCGAGTCGGTGAGCTCGAACGACAACACTCACTACCCACTGACGTTGTTGGTCGTGGCCGAGGATCGAATCTCGTTCACGCTCAAGTACATCAGCGATCTGTTCGACGCTACGTACGTCGAGTCCATCCTGTCCCGGCTCGTCGGTGTTCTCGAAACCTTCGTCTCCGACACCACGACGGCGGTCGGCGATATCGATCTGCTCGGCTCGGAAGAACGAACCCGCGTGATCGACACCTGGAACGACACCGCGCACGAGGTCGACGCGGGCATCATGCTGACCGCGCCGTTCCGGGCTCGGGTTGCGGCGAACCCGGACGCCACGGCCGTGCTCTACGAGGGCACCGCAGTGACCTACGCCGAGTTCTCGGAGCGGGTCAATCGTCTTGCCCGACACCTGATTTCGCTCGGCGTCGGCCCGCAGTCGCTCGTCGCTCTCGGCATGAGGCGAGGCATCGATCTGATGGTCGGCATGTACGCCGTCATCGAAGCCGGCGGCGCGTACGTGCCCATCGATCCGGACCACCCGGCCGAGCGCATCGAGTACATCCTCGACACCGCGGTGCCGGTCGCCGTTCTCTCGACCAGCCACGATCGGACGGGACTGCCGGAACGGTTCCCGATTCTCGAACTGGACACCCTCGATCTCGCGTCCTACCCGGCAGACGCCGTGGCCGACGCCGACCGACTGGCACCGGTACGCCCGGAGAACACCGCCTACGTCATCTTCACGTCCGGGTCGACCGGGCGACCCAAGGGCGTCGCGGTGCCGCACCGCGCGATCGTCAACGAGATGGCGTGGATGATCGACCAGTACTCGCTCGACGAGAACGACGTCTACCTGCAGAAGACGGCGACGACGTTCGACGTGTCACTGTGGGGCTTCTTCCTCCCACTCCAGGTCGGTGCGAGCGTCGTTCTCGCGACCCCCGACGGCCACCGCGACCCGGCGTACGTCGCGGAGCGCATCGCCCGGCACGGCGTCACCGTCACGGACTTCGTGCCGTCGATGCTCACGGTGTTCGCCGCGTACGCCACCGAGGAGCAGTGCCGGTCGTTGCGACACGTCTACGTGGTGGGTGAGGCACTGCCGCCGGAGACGGTGACGGACTTCCGCGCGATCACCTCTGCCGGGATCCACAACCTGTACGGCCCCACCGAAGCCGCAGTGAGTGTGACGTACTGGGAGACGTCTGCCGACGAGGGCGCGACCGTCCCGATCGGTGCGCCGGAATGGAACACCCAGGCCTACGTTCTCGACGGCAGGCTGCATCCGGTTGCCGCAGGAACCGCGGGTGAGCTGTATCTGGCGGGAACGCAGCTCGCCGACGGATACCTCGGGCGGGTCGACCTGACGATGGACCGCTTCGTCGCGAACCCGTTCTCGGCTGCCGGCGAGCGCATGTATCGCACCGGAGACCTCGTCCGATGGCGATCGGGGCCGGGCGCTGCAGGAGTCCTGGAGTACATCGGGCGCACCGATTTCCAGGTCAAGTTCCGTGGCCAGCGGATCGAGCTCGGTGAGATCGAGACCGCACTGTTGGCCCATCCCGACGTCAACCAGGCCACGGCCGTGGTGGCGACCACCGGTGCCGGCGACCAGCTCGTCGGATACGTGGTGCCCGCGCCGGGTAGAACGCTGGACCCGGCCGAGGTACGCACCTTCGTCGGCGGCGCTCTGCCGAAGTACATGGTGCCGGCGACGGTGATGGTGCTCGCCGAATTCCCGCTGAACACCAGCGGCAAGCTGGACCGAAAAGCACTGCCGGAGCCGGTGTTCGAGGTTCGCGAGTTCCGTGCTCCCGCAACGCCGGTCGAGGAGATCGTGGCGGAGATCTTCGCCGAGCTGCTCGGCGTGCAGCGGGTCGGATCGGACGACGACTTCTTCGATCTCGGTGGTAACTCGCTGATCGCCACAAGAGTGGCGGGACGGGTGTCGGCTGCGCTCGGGAAGAAGATCGGTGTCCGAGACCTGTTCGAGGCCTCGACGGTCTCTGCACTCGCCGCGCGCGCCGAATCACGCATCGACGACGCGAACGATATGCCGCTGCGTCGCCGACCGGCCGGCCAGACCGTTCCGTTGTCGCTCGCGCAACAGCGCATGTGGGTACTGAACCGACTCGACCCCGAGTCCGGGGCCTACAACATGCCGCTGGCGCTCCGTCTGCGAGGCGAGCTGGATGTCGCGGCACTGCAGAGCGCCGTGTCCAGCACCGTGGAACGCCACGAGGCACTGCGCACGCGCTACCCGGAAGATGCGAACGGTTCGCCCTACCAGGAGTTCGTCGACGCCGGATCGGTCGTACCCGATCTGACTCCCATCGACGCGACCGACGACTCCGACACCGCCGAACGGATTCGCGCACTCGTCTACGAGGGCTTCGACGTCACCGTCGCACCCCCGGTCCGGGGAGCACTGTTCCGCTTCGGCCCGGACGAGTACGTCTTCGTCATCGTGATGCACCACATCAGCGGAGACGGCGCATCGATGGCACCACTGGCCCGTGACGTCATGACTGCGTACCTCGCTGCCGCGTCGGGAACCGACTACACGCCCGAACCGCTGACGGTGCAGTACGCGGACTTTGCGGTATGGCAGCGGCAGGTGCTGGGCTCGGACAGCGACCCCACGTCGATTCTGTCGCAGCAGTTGGCCTTCTGGGCGGACGAGCTCAGCGGGATCACCCCGGTCGTGTCGTTGCCGTGGGATCGGCCGCGAGCGGCTACCGCCAACCTGCGCGGAGCCAGTGTGAGTGTCGAGCTGGACGAGTCGGTACACACCGGACTCGCGGCGATCGCGCGCGAGAACAACGCGACTCTGTTCATGGTGTTGCACGCGGTCCTCGGGGTGCTGTTGTCGCGGATGAGCGGCTCCCGCAGCTTCGCCGTCGGCACGCCCATCGCCGGCCGCGGGCACGAGGCGCTCGACGGACTGGTGGGCATGTTCGTCAACACGTTGGCGCTGCGCACGGACGTGGACCCGGATGCGACGTTCGCAGAGCTGCTGACCGCTCTACGGGAGACCGACCTTCGGGCCTTCGCGAATTCGGACGTCCCGTTCGAGCGGGTCGTCGACACGATCGCACCGGACCGGAACGCCGGGTACACCCCGCTGTTCCAGACGGTTCTGTCGGTGGAGCCCCACGGCGAGGCGCGCTTCGAGCTGCCGAACCTGGTGGTCGAACCCGTCAGCGGCTTCGAGCCGACGGCGAAATTCGACCTGCAGGTCACGGTGGAGGCCCAGCACGCCGACGGGAACAGCGGCACCGGAACCCTGAACGTCGAATGGGTGTATGCCGCCGATCTGTTCGACGAGTCCACGGTCGCGTCGCTGGCGGAACGATTCGCACGCATCGCCGGTGCAGTGGCGGCAACACCAGCGGTCGTCGTCGGCGACATCGACGTGCTCGACGCCGCCGAGCGGGCGGCACTGACCGAGACCCCGCAGACCGCTGACTCCACTGCGGCACCGGTTCGGTCGGACCTGACCTTGCCGCAGGTACTCACCTCGACGGTGGACGCAGATCCCGATGCGCCCGCGTTGTCGTCGGACGGAGTCGAGACCACCTACCGTCAGCTCGACGAGCAGTCCTCACGTATGGCTCGGGTACTGATCGAACGTGGCGTCCGAACCGGAGTCGTGGTCGGCGTATTCGTCACCGACGCTGTTGCAGCCGTCGTGACGCAGTGGGCGGTGGCCAAGGCAGGCGGAGCCGTGGCTCCGATCGCCGCGTCGAACTCCTCCGACGTTCTGGAGCGAACAGGCGCGTCCGTGCTCGTCCTGGACGGTGACGACGCGCCGAGCTGGGCCGGGTCCGCCACGACCATCCACCTCGGACATCCGGATGTCGTCGACGCCATTGCCGCGAGTTCTGGGCGGCCGGTGACGTATTCGGACAGAACGGCGGTTCTGGGACCCGACAGCCCAGCGTTGGTCGTGGTCGAAAACGGCGCTGCGATCGACCACGGAACACTCGCTGCATTGGCGACGAACGCAGTGACGGAGTGGGCCGTGGCCTACGATTCGCGGCTGGCCGTTCCCACCCGGTTCGGTTCCGGTGCAGCAGTTCTTGCCGGTGTGGTCGCCGTGACGGCAGGTGCAGCCCTGGTCACCGATCGGGCGGAGTCCGCCGAGGACGCCGCCGATATCGTGTCCGCAGAATGGGTCACCCATGCGTTCCTTGCCTCAGCAGATGCTGCCGCGGTCGATCGACTGCAACCCGAGGACATCGAGGACCTCGTTGCGATCGTGTCGGTCGACGGTGACGGTGCCGAGATGAGCGGTGTCGACATTCCGGTGCATCGTCTGCCCGGGTCGATAGGAACCGCCGCCCGATAAGGTGAGGCGAACTGCAACGCTCGCCGCGTCGTGGACGATGAACGGTCGGATCGGCCGACGCGTCGTCCACGACCGAGCGCGGGGCAACACTGGTGAGGAGTCATAGTTCAGATGAGTTCGGATGGATCGACCGGCACACCGTCCGAGTCGGGCGGCCGAGTGGGTGGACGGTCGAGCCGCCCCAGGCCTACCCGTGCACGACCCACCCGACAGCGACCGGCCCGTACGGTCGCGCTGCCGACTCTGCTCGCCGCGGCGGTGGAAAAGAACCCGGACGGTATCGCGGTGGAGTGCGGCACCCGGTCGCTCACCTATCGGGAGATCGACTCCCGGTCGTCCAGGCTGGCCCGGCTGCTCATCGAACGCGGGGTCGGCCCCGAGGATTTCGTGGCTCTGGCACTGACCCGTTCGATCGAATCTGTCACGGCCGTGTGGGCCGTGGCGAAGACCGGTGCTGCATTCGTGCCCATCGACCCCAACTACCCGGCCGCCCGCATCACGCACATGGTGAACGACTCCGGCGTGCGAATGGGTGTCACTGCAACACAATTCGAAGAGGCGATGCCGACGTCGGTGTCGTGGATCAGTCTCGACTCGTCCGACACCGAAGGCGCACTCCAGGGGTTGTCCGACGATCCCGTCGTGGCGGACGACCGACGGGCACCGATTCGCCCGTCCACGCTTGCGTACGTCATCTACACCTCCGGCTCGACCGGTCTGCCCAAGGGCGTCGCCGTCTCCCACGCTGGGCTGGCACCGCTGACCTCCACTCAGGTCGAGATCTACGGGCTGGACTCCGATTCGCGCACACTGTATTTCGCGTCCCCCAGCTTCGATGCGTCCGTGCTGGAGCTACTGATGGCTGTGGGCGCAGGTTCGACGATGGTCATCGTCCCGCCCGGTGTCTACGGCGGTTCCGATCTGGGTGACATGCTCCGCCACCACCGCGTCAGCCATGCGTTCATCACCCCGGCGGCGCTGGCCTCACTCGATCCGGCAGAGGTGCCCGACATGCGAGTGCTCGCGATCGGCGGCGAGGCCTTCACCTCGGAACTGATGTCGAAGTGGGCACCGGGCAGACGTTTTCACAACGTCTACGGCCCCACCGAAGCGTCGATGGTGTGCAACATCTCGCCGCCGTTGAACGCGGGCGAAGCCGTACTGCTCGGGCCGTCCACCAAGGACATGGGCTACCACGTGCTCGACGACCGGTTACGGCAGGTGCCCGCCGGGGTGCCGGGGGAGCTGTATCTGACCGGTGCCGGCCTTGCGCGGGGATACCATCGACGATTCGCGCTGACCGCAGCGCGTTTCGTCGCCAATCCGTATGCAGCCGAGGGTAACTCGGAGCAGAGCCGACTGTACCGCACCGGTGACCTGGTGCGCTGGCGGGAAGTGGTGTCCGGACGGGCCATCGAATACCTGGGCCGCAACGACTTTCAGGTCCAGATCCGAGGCTTCAGAATCGAACTCGGTGAAATCGACGCCGTTCTCACCGCGCAGGACGGGGTCGATTTCGCGGTGACTCTCGGTCACCGCAGTCCCACCGGCGCAACTGTTCTCGCAGCGTACGTATTGCCGGTGGCAGGGACGGACGTCGACCTGGACCGGGTGCTGGACGAGGCCGGGCGGAGTTTGCCTGCGCACATGGTGCCCTCGGTGATCACACGGATCGAGTCGATCCCGCTGACTCCCACCGGCAAGCTGGACCGAGACGCACTGCCGGAACCGGTGTTCGAGGCCGCGGAGTTCCGGTCCCCGTCGACCATTACCGAACATGTGGTGGCCGATATCTTCGTCGAGCTGCTCGGGGTCGAACGGGTCGGCCTGGACGACGACTTCTTCGCGCTCGGGGGTAACTCCCTGATCGCCACACAGCTTGCGGCTCGATTGGGTTCGGCTCTGGGCGTTCATGTTCCGGCGCGCTCGGTGTTCGAGTCCTCCACCGTCGAGGCCTTGGCGCAGGCCGCCGATTCGGCGGACGGTCCGGTTCGAGCTGCGCTCGACACGTCGAGGCAGCGGCCCGAGCGCATCCCGCTCTCGTCCGCACAGCAGCGCATGTGGTTTCTCAACCGCCTCGACACCGACTCCGCCCTCAACAACGTGCCGGTCGCTCTGTTGCTGCGCGGAGAACTCGATGTCGACGCGCTGCAGGCTGCCGTAGGGGACGTGGTCGGTCGACACGAATCGTTGCGCACCGTGTACCCGGAGATCGACGGTGTCGGGTATCAACAGGTGCGGGACGAGGCCGAGACGCACGTCGGGATGGACGTGGTCCGCATCGCTCGTGACGACGCGCTCGCTGCGGTCACACAGTTCTTCACCCGGGGATTCGACGTCACCGTCGAGATCCCGTTTCGTGTCCGGCTGTTCCACATCACGGACCCCGCCGGTGCAGCACCGGAGTACGTGCTGGCCTTCGTTGCACACCACATCTCGGCGGACGGGCTCTCGATGGCCCCGCTGTCCCGCGACGTCATGACGGCCTACCTCGCGCGGCACGGCGGATCGGCACCGCAGTGGGCACCGCTGCCGGTCCAGTACGTCGACTACACACTCTGGCAACTCGACATGCTCGGCTCCGAATCGGATCCGAAGTCGGTGGCCCGCAAGCAGATCGACTATTGGCGTCGCACGCTCGACGGCCTCCCCGAGCAGTTGGATCTGCCCTCCGACCGGCCGCGCCCGCGGGTCGCATCGGGACAGGGGGCGGTGACGGCGTTCGAGATCGACGCTGCACTGCACACCCGCGTACTCGAGTGTGCACGCGAGCACGACGCCACCGCGTTCATGGTGGTGCACGCAGCGTTGGCGGTGCTGCTGGCCACGTTGTCCGGGACGTCCGACATCGCCGTGGGAGCACCGGTGGGTGGTCGCGGCGACGCACGGTTGGACGACCTGGTGGGCATGTTCGTCAACACGGTGGTCCTGCGAACGCAGATCGCTCGAGACGCCTCGTTCGGTGCGGTACTCGATGCCGTACGTACCTCCGACCTGGAGGCATTCGACAATGTGGACGTACCCTTCGAGCGTCTTGTCGAGGTACTCGATCCGGTGCGATCGCAAGGGCGGCACCCGCTGGTCCAGGTAGCGCTGTTCTTCCAGAACTTCTCCCAGGGATCGTTCGAGCTCCCCGATCTGGGCGTCGAGGCATTCGGGTCCGGGGCGGCGTCGGCAAAGTTCGATCTCCAGGTGACGCTCACCGAACTCGGAGACGGCGCAGGTCTGGCCGGCGAGCTGATGTACGCGACGGATCTGTTCGACGAGTCGACGGTGGCGTCGTTCGGGCGACGGTTGGTGGCTGTACTCGAGGCGGTGACCGCTCGTCCGGATGGCGTGGTCGGTGATATCGACGTTCTCGATTCGGCCGAGCGTGAACGAATCATGGTGCGCGGCAACGGCGACGAGGTGGCCATCGAATCCGCCGAGGTGTTGTTGGACGGCTTCGATCGGGTGGTGGCCGACACGCCCGACGCGGTCGCGGTGGTGTTCGGCGAACGGTCGCTGACGTATCGGGAGTTCTCGGCTCGGGTGGACGCGACTGCGCAGCTGTTGCAGGAGCACGGTGCCGGGCCAGGTGTTCTGGTGGGGCTCGCGATGCGGCGGTCCGTCGAGTTGGTCGTCGGCATGTATGCGGTGCTGCGATCGGGCGCGGCGTACGTTCCGGTGGACCCGGATCAGCCGACCGAACGTAACGACTACATACTCGACACGGCCGCCCCGGTGGTCGTGTTGTCCACGGCCAGAGATGGTTTCGTCACGGCGACCGCTGTTCCGGTCGTCGACATCACCGATCCACCGGAGCCGTCCGGGTCGGTGGTGTTTCCGCGCGCCGCCGGGGACGACCTGGCGTACGTGTTGTTCACGTCCGGGTCGACCGGTCGTCCGAAGGGCGTGGCGATCGAACACCGGGCCATCGTCAACCAGATGGCGTGGATGGCGCAGGAATACGGTCTCGATGCGTCGGATGTGTACCTGCAGAAGACGGCGACGACGTTCGATGTCTCGCTGTGGGGTTTCTTCCTGCCGCTGCGAACCGGCGGTCGGTTGATCGTGGCGGCCCCGGGCGCGCAGCGTGACGTCGAGGCGGTCGCCGCCGATATCGCGCGGCACGGGGTGACCGTGACGGACTTCGTGCCGTCGATGCTGACGGTGTTCGTCGAAGCGGTGTCGGCGCAGTCGATCTCGTCGCTGCGGCATGTTTTCGTCATCGGTGAGGCGCTGCCCGCGGGTACCGTCGATGCCTGTCGGGCAGTGTCGGATGCGCGGGTGCACAACCTGTACGGGCCTACCGAGGCGGCGGTCAGCGTCACTTATCGCGATGTCTCCGAGGACGGGGCGGGGTCCGGATCGGTGTCCATCGGTGTGCCCGAGTGGAACACCTCGGTGCACGTGCTGGATTCGCGTCTGCATCCGGTACCGGCGGGCGTTCCGGGGGAGTTGTACTTGGCGGGTGTGCAGTTGGCGCGGGGTTACGTTGCGCGGCCGGACCTGTCGGCGGAGCGGTTCGTGGCGAACCCGTTCGACGGCGTGGGGACGCGGATGTACCGGACCGGTGATCTGGTGCGGTGGTCGATGGATGCCGATCGGCTCGAGTACATCGGTCGCACCGATTTTCAGGTCAAGTTCCGTGGGCAGCGAATCGAGTTGGGAGAGATCGAGACTGCGCTGACGGCGCGGTCGTCGGTGAGTCAGGCTGTCGTCGTGGTGTCGCACTCGGCGGTCGGTGAGTCGTTGGTGGCGTACCTGGTCCCTACACCCGGTACCGACATCGATGTCGAGCTCGTTCGGGCGGAGGCAATTTCTGCGCTGCCGTCCTACATGGTTCCGTCGGCCTTCGTGGTGCTCGACGCTCTACCGCTCAACGCTCCGGGAAAGCTGGATCGTCGTGCGCTGCCGAGTCCGGAGTTCGAGACCCGCGAGTTCAGGGCACCGCAGACACCGGTGGAGGAAGCTGTTGCCGGTGTGTTCGCGGACGTTCTGGGAGTCGAACGCGTGGGACTCGACGACGACTTCTTCTCGCTCGGCGGCAACTCGCTGCTGGCCGTGAAGTTGGTCTCCGCGCTGAAGGGGGCCCTCGGTGGTCGGCCTGTTCCTCTGAACTGGTTGTTCGTGGACGCGTCCGTTGCCTCCCTTGCGGCACGGATCACTGCTGCCACGGCATCGGGAGTCGACGGAGCGGAAGCAAGCGGGCTCGAGGTCCTGATACCTCTACGGGTAGGCGGTTCTTCGGCCCCGCTGTTCTGTATCCACCCCATCGTGGGTCTGTCCTGGGCCTTCGGTGCCCTGGCGTCTCACATCGGCGACGACCGTCCGATCTACGGATTGCAGTCGCCCGCGCTGTCCGGTGCAGAACCTGTGCCGCAGTCGATAGAACAGTGGGCTGCGGTATTCGTGGACAAGATTCGCGCCGTGCAACCGTCGGGCCCGTATCACCTGCTGGGGTGGTCCATGGGCGGACTGATCGCGCATGCGATGGCCGTGCAACTGCAACGTGAGGGCCACGAGGTCTCGACGTTGGCCATGATGGACTCGTTCGTTGCGGGTGGGTCGGACCACCTCGTCGACAGGCCGGTATCGGCGGACGAG
The DNA here is from genome assembly GCF_040702225.1 of Rhodococcus sp. NPDC080181. Taxonomy (NCBI): domain Bacteria; kingdom Bacillati; phylum Actinomycetota; class Actinomycetes; order Mycobacteriales; family Nocardiaceae; genus Rhodococcus; species Rhodococcus sp. NPDC080181. The sequence goes on along the minus strand of NZ_JBFBKN010000008.1, from coordinate 116,543 downwards.
ATTCTCGGCGGGCTGGGTGTCGGTGCGGACAACCACCTCGAGATCGGTGAACTCACGGTCGACTCCGTGGCCGAACTGTTGAAGTCGATGCCGGCACCTTTCGACTCGATTTCCCGCGAACGCGTCGCCGGGATACTCGACGGGATCGCACAATCGGCAGAGCTCATCGAAACCTATGTGCCACAGACCTTCACAGGACGAGCGCTGCTGTTCGCATCGGTCACCGACGATCCCACGGGCAACGTGGCGGCGGCGACGTGGCGCGGTGCGCTGAGCGAGGGCGTGACGGTCGTCCCGGTCCATTCGACCCACTGGCAGATGGCGTCGTCGCCGGCATCGACCGAGATCGGGCCCGTGCTGGACGCGGAATTGCACCGGTAGTCCGTTCGGCAACGACGAAGGCCTCCCGACATCGTGTCGTGAGGCCTTCGTCGTGGCGTGTGGAGAATGTTCAGCAGGGTGCGGGCGTGGTGGTTGCGTAATCGGGATCGAGTGCGGTCTTCACCATGTACAGGGGAGCGGGATCGGCGACGAGACCGACGTGGGACGTCGTCGCCGTGGGGCACACGTCCTGAACCCAGACGTTGTGCACCATCGCAGGGTCGCCGGACTTGAGGAAGGTGTTCGCGGGCGGTGTCGAGACGGTGTCGTTGCGCGTGGCGATGACGGTGTACTCGACCCCTGGTTCGACGTCTCCGCCTTCGTTCAAGCTCGTCAGCGTCGTCGAACCGACGAGTTGCTGGGCACCCGCCATGTTGTATGTCAGGGGGGGGAGTGCGTCGCCGGGCAGGCCGAGAGAGGTGAGCAGTTCGGAGAGCTGCTGCAGACCACCGAAGGTCGTGCCGTGGTTGGTGGCACCCAGTGTGACCAGTGTGTGCACCTTGTTGCGGGCGGGGTCCTGCGCATCGGTGCCGCCATCGAACTTCATGTACTGCCGAGTGGCGGTGCCACCCTGCGAATGGCCGACCATGTCGACTTGCTCGGCACCGGTCGCCGCGAGTACTTCGTCGACGAAACGGCCGATCTGACGGCCCGACTCAGCGATGTCGCCGGAGCCCCAGATTGTCGTGCCCGGGTCGAGCAGCAGCGATACTCCGCCGTAGTTGGGTGCGAAGACGCAGTAGCCCTCGCTCTTCAGCTGCGGTGCCAGGATCTTCCACGTGGACGCATCCATCTTGGTTCCGTGGACGAGCACGACCGGACGGGGATGGGCCGCGCTGGGAACACAGCCGAAGTCGTTGGCACCCTCGAGGGTAGGCGTGGCGGAAACCGAGGTTCCGGTGGGCGAGGGCGCAGCGACCGCTGTGCCCGTCCCGGTGAAGGACAGGGCACCGGCCACCGCGACAGCAATCGCCGTGGGCAATACTCTCGTGAACTTCTTCGGCATGGCCTCTATCTCGTCCGGGGCGTGGGAATCCGCCGCTGTCACCTGCATCTGCGTCACCGACCGTAACAGCCGGACACACAGGCGTAACAGGCGTGCAGGTCAAGGGTGCCGGTCGGGCAGGCCGGTCGGCGAGCCCGTGTGGTGGACATCACCAACCGATGGCTCCGTATCTAATTCCTGCGCGAAGCTCGCCGACCCGGATGACGAACGCACGCAGCCAGTGGCCGCGTGACATCCCGGTCAGCGACGTCGGCAGCAGGGGATTGCGCAGCAGCAGCGCCATCCACCAGGACGCGACTCGGCGCACTTTCAGTGCCGGGCAACCCTGGGGCCGGTAGATTCCGCGAAGCTTGGCGAAGCCGAACCCGAGGCGAAAAGACTGGCGCAGGAGAGGGCGTAGCTCGTCACGCAGTCGATACGCCACTACTGCCTCGGTACTGAACCCCAAGGTGTAACCCGCCAGTTGCGCCCGCCAACTGAACTCGACATCCTGGCTTGCTCGGTAGCGGTTGTCCATGCCGCCGAGATCGCTGTAGACCGATGCCCAGCAGGCCATACTCGCGCCGATCGCGAACGGCAGGAAGTCGGTGCGGCCCTGGTTCTCCGGCGCTGTCGTGGGCGTCCACGACAGCGCCCGGACGCTGTTCAGCGTGTCGGTTTCGACCGCAGTACCGACAACATCGAACGACGACGCCTCCTGTACGAGCGTGGTGAGCCACGACGAGTGCACGACATCGTCCGAGTCGCAGAACGCTAACAGATCGCCGGACGCCTCTCGGGCACCGCAGTTGCGTGCGTAACCCGCTCCGGTCTCGCGGGAAGCATCGACCGACCTGAGCCGCAGCCGCTCTCGCAAAGGATGAGTGAGTACGTATTCGCCGAGGTCCCCGCCTCGCGTGTTGTCCGCAACGAGCACCTCGAACGGAAACCCGACATCCTGATCGGCCAGAGCCTGCAACTGTGCGTCCAAGTGCGGATCGAGGCCACCGACAGGAATGATCACCGAGACCGACGGATGCTCAGGTCGTGCCCGGTCGACCACAACGAATCCCCCAACGTAGAAATGTCGGCCCGGGCGACGCGATCAGCCCGACGCAGATGCCTTCTTGTACCCCCGAATCGCAGGGTAGAGGAAGATCACGACCATTCCCAGAGACCACGCGAGAGTTTGGAGAATCGGAGTCATGACGGGCCCTCCGAGTGCCAGCGCGCGCATCGCGGAGACCGCAACCGACATCGGCTGCGCTGCAACCACCGGCTGCAGCCAGAGCGGATACGCGAGGACGGGGACGAACCCCGCATTGAAGAACATCAACAACGTGCAGAAGATCGACACCACTTCGACCAGTGGTGCGTCGCCGGCCACCGTGGCGAGGAACGTGACCATGACTGCGAACCCGATACCGAACACGACAGGAATCAGCAGCAACAAGATGCCGGCCTGAATTCCCTGGGTGAACCTGAACCCCAGCGCTACACCGGCACAGATGATGACCACGGTGGTCACGAGCACCCGAACTGCTTCGGCAATCATCCTGCCCAGTAGGCCGGCCGCTCGGTGAGTGGGCGTTGTCCAGAACCGAGCCAACAGACCCGACTTTCGTTCGCCCTTGAGGCCGACAGCGCTGACGATGGAACCGAACATGGCTCCGACCAGAGCGATCATCGGCACCTGGCCGTAGATCGCCGGCGATCCGGTGGCCGCGGAAATCGAGTTCCCGAGCACGACACGGAACATGACCAGCATCAACGCGGGGTACAGCAACGCCTGAATCATCGTCGACGGATCGCGCATCCACCGCATCAGAAGTCGTTTGGCCTGTATCAGGCTGTGTGTCCCGAGCGCACGAATCGACCCTTCTCGCAGGGCCATGTTGGGTTCGGGAAAGGTCAGGTTGGATACGCGTGCAGCGTTCACCGACGCTTCTGTCATCGTCATCTCGGACTCGTCATTCTGGTCTCGAGCTCGCCCAGATGGCGAGCGGGACGAAGAACAGGAGCAGGCCGGCCACCCAGGCGAGGGATGGCCACAACACCTGGAAGCTGACTCCGCCCTCGGCCATGTCGCGCATAGCGAACGAGAACTGCGAAATCGGTTGATTGCGAACGAACGGTCGGATGAGTTCCGGGAAGCCGCTTTCGGGAACGAATCCGCACGAGGCCATGCCGAGGATGAGCTGGGGCAGGGTCAACACCTGGCTGGTCGCTTCGGGGCTCTTCGACAGCGTTCCGATTGCGTCGGCACCGATCGACAACGTGGTGCTGATCAGCATGGCGAGCGCGCAGAACAACAGGGCCTGACCGAATCCTGCGGAGAACCGAAAGCCGATGACGTAGCCGAAGCCGAGTGCGGATACGAGCGATACCAGTGAGCGGACAACACCGCTCGAGATTCGCGACACCAGCGGGACGCCGCGTACGACGGGCATCGTTTTCAACCGAGAGTTGAGTCCACTCATCGCCTCAGTCGATGCCCTCTGCGCGGCGGAGATGGCGGTGAACGCCATTGCCTGCAGCACGATGATCGGCATCAGAAACTGTGCGTAGTCGATGCCCTGCAGGCCCATCACGAACTTGAGCGGAAGGTAGAAGCCGATAGTGAAGATCAGCGGAGCGATGACCGCGATCAGCAGCTCACCCTGGGTGAGCATCGTCCACAGTGCACGCCCGGTCAGTGCCTGCCACTGCACGAAGCCGGACGGCCGCGTTCGTGACCGGCGCTTGGGCTGCTGCGTCGTCGACCCGGTGGTTGTCCGAGGAGCGGTGACCGCACGCGTATTCGAGACGCCTCGCGTCGTGGCCGTCACGGCGTGGGGCTCGCTTGCGAATGGCCGGTGAGGGTGAGGAAGACGTCGTCGAGCGAGGGGCGGCGCAACGCGATGTCGGCCAGCACGATGCCACGGGCGTCGATACGGCGGAGGATCTCGGACAAGGTTGCGGCACCGTCGGGGGCAGGCACGGACAGGCGGTCGGACGCGGCAGTGATCTCGGCGTGCACCGCCGGAGGCACCATCTCACCCAGCGCCTCGGCCGCTGCTCGTAGCTGACCTGGATCGAGAGGCACCACTTCGCAGTAGCTACCGCCGGTCATGGCCTTGAGCTGATCGGACGTACCTTCGGCGATGACCGTGCCCTTGTCGATGACGATGATGTTGTCGCTCAGTACGTCTGCCTCTTCGAGATATTGCGTCGTCAGCAACACGGTGATGCCCTGGGCCTTCAGTGCCTCGACCAACGACCACACACCCTGTCGGCTCCGAGGGTCGAGTCCGGTGGTCGGCTCGTCCAGGAACACGACTTCGGGACGCACGACCAAGCCACATGCGATGTCGATACGACGGCGCATGCCGCCGGAGTAGCCGCGGACCGGACGCTTGCCGGTATCGGACAGGTCGAATTCGTCGAGCAGGGCCTTGGCGCGAGCCTTGGCAGCCTTCTTGTCCAGACCCATGAGGCGGCCGAACAATTCGATGTTCTCGCGCCCCGAAAGAGTGTCGTCGAGGGCGGCGTACTGACCCGTCATCATGATCGATCGCCGCACCGCGGGAGCGTCGGCAGCAACATCGTGGCCGGCGACGAAGGCCCGGCCGCTGTCGGGCGCGATCAGCGTCGACAGCACTTTGACAGTCGTGGTCTTGCCCGCACCGTTGGGGCCGAGGATGCCGAGTACGGTTCCCCGCTCGGCCGAGAAGCTGATGCCGCGCAGCGCATGCACATCGCCGAAGGACTTGTGCACGTCCTCCACGTGTACGGCTGCGTGCTGAGCTGACGACATCGGATCTCCGAGCTGTGGGGTGAATGGGGCCGAGGCAGTGCCGGGGCCCGTGGAGGGGAGGGCCACTACTTGATACGGGAACTGCCGGGAAATGTTACCTGTGGATTGCAGTCGCAGATGTTCTGCCGTCAGCCCCAATCGATATCGATACTGTCCTCGACGTCCAGCTTTCGGCACAGGGATCGCAGTCCGCTGTAGTCCTGAACCAGCGCTCGACGGCTCTTGTCGGCCTCGACGTCGGCGATCATGGCCTCGGCTCCGCGGACACCTTCGAGTTCGAGAATGCGCGCCCACGTCGAGAAGTCGCTGCTCGAGAACGCATCCATGCCGTCGACGAGGCCGTCGAGAAACTTCTGCCGATCGTTGGATCCGAGCCTGTCGAAGACGATCGCCGCCATGTCGTCGGCAATCGATGCGTGGCAGTACTCGTCGCGATTGTGGAGTTTGACCGTCGCCCGATTGATCGGCTGAATGACGTCGTCGTCCTCGATCAGATCGAGGTACGACGTGATGGAGATCTCTGCGACCGTCATGAAGGCGAGCGAGCTGATCGCCGCAGACCACGGGTCGTCGCTCTTCGCCTGAGCGGTCCGCTGGCGACGGACGGTGGAACTGAACGGCAGGGATCGTTCGGACAACGCCCAACCGCGACCGCGACGGGTCGCCGCACTGGCGTTGAGGTGCATCAGCGTGTGGTACTGCTCGTCCACCATGGCCTGAGTCACCGCGACCGCAAGGGTGTCGCCCATCCCGGTCTCGAACACATCCTGGGCGAGCAGCGAAAATCCCGGGTGAACGACGTGCTGCTCGACATCCATCACGTTCTTGTTGAACGCGATCCAGCCCCAGGCCCGCAGCCGATCCTGCTGTTCCGGTTCGGCACCGAGGAATGTGTCGTGTTCTCCGAACGGGATCAAGGCGTCGGGGAAATCTCGCTTGGTCGTGTCGAACAAATCGTCCAACTGGGGTTCGGGCTTCTTGACGGTGGCACGCTGCGACCAGTTCTTCGCCAACCGCGCTACGACCGCGCTCTCGACGACATCGTGGGGGTCGTGCTCCGGCAAGGTCGGCTGTTCCAACATGGTGTGCCCCGCCTCCGCGTCCGGACCGGCGATCACGAATTGTCGCCGGAACCTCGAACGATACCGAACAACTCGGCACAGACGGATCGATAGCGATCGGCGGAGCTGCCGAGGGCGCTGCCTGCTCGGTTCATCAGTTCGGCGAACTCGGACTCCGAGCCGGATTCGACGGTCTCGCCGAGCAGTTGCGTCGCGCGGTGGAGCGCCGCCCGCGCGTCGGCGGCGTGCGGGTTACCTGCCTGAACGTCCCAGTACACCTCGGGCTCCCCACCGGTGATGCGTGCGAGGACGGCGAGCATCGTCGTGTGTGGGGGAGGAGCGACGGCGTCGATGTCGGCGAACGGCAGATCGAGCTCGGCCAGGGCGAGCCCGAACGCGAGAACACTGGCGTGGGTGAGCGCTTGGGTCGCCGCAGCGAGTCGGTCGTGACGCTCGGCGTCGAGGAGAACGGTCCGGCCACCCCAGTGCTGCAGTCTGTCGACGAACGCGTCGGCCGAGGTGCCGGGTCGGTGCACGACGACGGCAACGGGGCGTCCGTTCATGCCCAGGGACGGTGCGAACATCGGGTTGATGCCCAGCGTCGGGCCGAGGTGTCCGCCGCGGCCGGCGTACTGCGAGTAGCCGGACTTGACCGACAACGTCTCCACCAGCAGTGCGTCGGGGCGTACCGCGGTCAGATCGGCCGACAGTGCCACGGACTCGGGCACAGCGAGCACGATCGTCGACGCAGTCGACAATGCAGCTGTGACGCGGTGGTCGGGTGCGGTGATGTCGCCGACGAGCGTCGCGGTCGCGGCGTCGACCGATGTCGAAGCGGCTCGAGCGTCGACGACGGTCACCTGCACGCCGTCGCCGCGCAGGAGATCGACCAGTAGCCGGCCGACGGCACCGGAGCCCCCGACCACCACTACCGAGTTCTGCTGCTCCGACCGCGTCACCGTGTCCATCGGTCGAGTATGTCAACGAGAGGCTGCAGATACCCAGATCGTGATGTCGGCGTGCACCACCTCGACGCCCGCAGTGTCACGGATGGCAACCGGCACGACGATCTCGCATCCGTCGGTGATGGTCGCGAACTCGGGAATGGTCTCGAGTTCTGCCACCGCGCGCAGTGACGTGGTCGCCTTCGTCAGGTACTGGACGGTCATCGACTTGGGGATCCAGCGGTGCGACGTCGGAACGGTGGCCTCGGCGAGCATCCCCATCGCAACCTCGGCGAGGTTGCACGCGGCGATCGCGTGGAACGTGCCGAGGTGGTTGCGGATCCCCAGCCATTTCGGGGCCGTGACCTCGCAGCGCCCCGGTTCCAGCGCAACCACCCGCGGCAGCACGGACGCGAAGTAGGGCACCCGAAGACACATGCCGATGGAGAACACGGTGGATCCGATAGTGTTGTTCGGGAGCTTCGACCAGGCTCGATACGTGGCCCCGGTGGTGGTTGCGACTGTGTTCATGGGCTTACCTTACTGCTGAGTAAGGTCGTGCGGAGCGTATGGATCGACCCCGAGTTGATCTGTCGCGCACACTGCGGCATACTGGTCGGGTTGCCTGGACACGGGACGCGCTTGCGTGCGGCCTGAACCAGGTGAGTCGATCGATAGATCGGCTGAGCAGAACATGAGACCAGCGCTCCACGTGAGCGCGTCCGGACCACCAGCTCGATCGGTGTGGGTTTCCTCCCTCGGATGGTTGAAGCGAAAGTTTCAGCGCAGAAGAATGAGCGGAATCGCGACACGCCCGACCGCGTGGACCGGAGAACCATGACAGATGAAGAGCGGCAACGGATACAGGTCACGCCTGGTCGTCAACGTTTTTCACTGTCGTGTGTGCACGAAGGCAGTTCGAGTCGGAGGGGTTCCCCCGGCTCGGGGACTGTGCAGACGAGGTGGAGCAGGCCGAACGGCCCGTTCTACGACCAAGCGGCAAGAAAAGGACACTAAGCGTGGCGGGACAAAAGATCCGCATCAGGCTCAAGGCCTACGACCATGAGGCGATCGACGCGTCAGCGCGCAAGATCGTCGAAACGGTCACCCGTACGGGTGCCCGCGTCGTCGGACCGGTGCCGTTGCCGACAGAAAAGAACGTGTACTGCGTCATCCGTTCGCCGCACAAGTACAAGGACTCGCGCGAACACTTCGAGATGCGTACTCACAAGCGGCTCATTGACATCCTCGACCCGACACCGAAGACGGTGGACGCGCTCATGCGCATCGACCTCCCGGCCAGTGTCGACGTCAACATCCAGTGAGCGCGGAGACAACGATGACTGATAACAAGAACCGGCCTGCGACAGGAATTCTGGGCACCAAGCTCGGAATGACCCAGGTCTTCGACGAGAACAACCGCGTCGTTCCGGTGACCGTGATCAAGGCAGGCCCCAACGTGGTCACCCAGATCCGCACCCAGGAACGTGACGGCTACAGCGCCGTCCAGGTCGCATTCGGTGCGATCGACCCGCGCAAGGTGAACAAGCCCACCACCGGCCAGTTCGAGAAGGCAGGTGTCACGCCGCGTCGCCACATCGTGGAGATTCGCGTTGCCGACGCCTCGCAGTTCGAGGTCGGCCAGGAGCTCACGGCTGCAGTGTTCGAGGACGGCGCATACGTCGACGTCACCGGCACCAGCAAGGGCAAGGGCTTCGCCGGAACCATGAAGCGTCACGGCTTCAAGGGACAGGGCGCGAGCCACGGTGCACAGGCTGTGCACCGTCGTCCCGGATCCATCGGTGGCTGTGCAACGCCGGGTCGCGTGTTCAAGGGAATGCGCATGTCCGGACGTATGGGTGGCGACCGCGTCACGACGCAGAACCTCTCGGTCCACAAGGTGGACAGCGAGAACGGTCTGCTGCTGATCAAGGGAGCGATCCCGGGCCGTCGCGGCAACGTCGTGATCGTCAAGTCTGCATTGAAGGGTGGTGCACGGGCATGACCAGCCTCGAGAAGAACACCGAGACCAAGCTGACGCTCGATGTCAAGGAAGCCGGCGGCAAGACCAACGGCACCGTCGATCTCCCCGCGGAGATCTTCGACGCACCGGCGAACATCGCGCTGCTGCACCAGGTCGTCATCGCACAGCTGGCAGCTGCTCGTCAGGGAACCCACTCCACGAAGACTCGTGGCGAGGTTCGCGGCGGCGGCAAGAAGCCGTACCGGCAGAAGGGCACCGGCCGCGCCCGTCAGGGCTCGACCCGCGCTCCTCAGTTCGTCGGCGGTGGCACGGTCCACGGACCGCAGCCGCGCGACTACAGCCAGCGGACCCCCAAGAAGATGAAGGCCGCCGCACTGCGCGGAGCCCTCTCCGATCGGGCCCGCAGCGAGCGCCTGCACGTCATCACCGAATTGGTTGCCGGACAGGTTCCGTCCACCAAGGGTGCGAAGACGTTCCTCGCCGAGATCTCGGACCGCAAAAAGGTCCTGCTCGTCGTCGGCCGCGAGGACATCGCAGCCTGGAAGAGCGTTCAGAACCTGGACGGCGTGCACCCCATCGCACCCGACCAGCTCAACACGTACGACGTGCTCAACGCCGATGATGTCGTTTTCAGCGTGGAAGCGCTGAACACCTTCATCGCTGGGCCTGCAAAGAACGAGGAGGCAAGCAAGTGACCACGATCGCCGATCCCCGCGACATCTTGCTGGCACCGGTCATCTCCGAGAAGTCCTACGGACTGATCGAAGAAGGCACGTACACGTTCCTGGTGCACCCGGACTCGAACAAGACGCAGATCAAGATTGCCGTCGAGAAGATCTTCGACGTCACCGTGACCAGCGTCAACACGATGAACCGTCAGGGCAAGCGTAAGCGGACCCGGTTCGGTTACGGCAAGCGCAAGGACACCAAGCGCGCGCTCGTAACGCTCTCCGCCGACAGCAAGCCCATCGAGATCTTCGGAGGTCCGGTCGCGTAAGCGACTGGGACTCTTCGGATATAGAGGACGAGAAGACTCATGGCAATCCGTAAATACAAGCCGACAACCCCGGGCCGTCGTGGCTCCAGCGTGTCCGACTTCGCTGAGATCACGCGTTCGACCCCCGAGAAGTCGCTGATCCGCCCGCTGCACGGTCGCGGTGGACGTAACGCACACGGTCGTATCACCACCCGGCACAAGGGTGGCGGTCACAAGCGTGCGTACCGTCTCATCGATTTCCGTCGCAACGACAAGGACGGCGTGCCGGCCAAGGTCGCTCACATCGAGTACGACCCCAACCGCACCGCGAACATCGCACTGCTGCACTTCGCAGACGGCGAGAAGCGCTACATCGTCGCACCCAAGGGCATCGCCCAGGGCTCGCCGATCGAGCAGGGTGCCAATGCCGACATCAAGCCCGGCAACAACCTGCCCCTGCGCAACATCCCGACGGGTACGACCATTCACGCGGTCGAGCTCCGTCCGGGTGGTGGCGCGAAGATGGCCCGCTCCGCCGGAGCGAGCATCCAGCTCCTCGGTAAGGAAGGCCCCTACGCCACGCTGCGTATGCCGTCCGGTGAAATCCGTCGCGTCGACGTGCGCTGCCGCGCAACCGTCGGCGAGGTCGGCAACGCCGAGCAGTCGAACATCAACTGGGGTAAGGCCGGCCGCATGCGCTGGAAGGGCAAGCGCCCGACCGTTCGTGGTGTCGTGATGAACCCGGTCGACCACCCGCACGGTGGCGGCGAGGGCAAGACCTCCGGTGGACGCCACCCGGTCAGCCCCTGGGGACAGCCTGAAGGCCGTACCCGCAAGAACAAGGCGAGCGACAAGCTCATCGTCCGTCGTCGTCGTACCGGCAAGAACAAGCGCTAGGAGGGAGTTCAGAATGCCACGCAGCCTGAAGAAAGGCCCGTTCGTAGACGATCACCTCCTCGCGAAGGTTGACGTCCAGAACGACAAGGGAACCAAGCAGGTCATCAAGACCTGGTCCCGTCGATCGACAATCCTCCCCGACTTCATCGGTCACACTTTCGCCGTCCACGACGGTCGCAAGCACGTACCGGTGTTCGTGTCCGACTCGATGGTCGGCCACAAGCTCGGAGAGTTCGCACCGACCCGCACGTTCAAGGGTCACATCAAGGACGACCGGAAGGCGAAGAGGCGATGACCAACTTCACCCCCACCGCCAATCCGACTGCCAAGGCCGTAGCGAAGCACGTTCGCGTCACGCCGATGAAGGCACGTCGCGTCGTGGATCTGGTTCGTGGGCGCTCCGTCGAGGACGCGCTCAACATCCTCAAGTTCGCGCCGCAGGCAGCGAGCGAGCCGGTCGCCAAGGTGATCGCGTCCGCAGCCGCCAACGCAGAGAACAACCTGGATCTCGATCCCAGCACGCTGATCGTCGCCACTGCATTCGTCGACGAGGGCACCACCCTCAAGCGATTCCAGCCGCGTGCTCAGGGCCGGGCATTCCGGATCCGCAAGCGCACCAGCCACATCACGGTGATCGTCGAAAGCCTGCCCAAGACCGGCGGAACGTCTCGTAACCGTCGTAAGGGCCAGGCGTCCAAGGAAGGGGCTCAGTAGTGGGTCAGAAAATCAACCCGCACGGCTTCCGCTTGGGTATCACCACTGACTGGAAGTCGCGTTGGTACGCAGACAAGCAATACTCGGAGTACGTCAAGGAAGACGTCGAGATCCGCAAGCTCCTCGCCACCGGCATGGAGCGCGCGGGTATCGCCAAGGTCGAGATCGAGCGCACTCGTGACCGTGTTCGCGTGGACATCCACACGGCACGTCCGGGCATCGTCATCGGTCGCCGTGGTGCCGAGGCCGACCGCATCCGCGGAGCTCTCGAGAAGCTGACCGGCAAGCAGGTTCAGCTCAACATCCTCGAGGTCAAGAACGCCGAGTCCGAGGCTCAGCTCGTGGCCCAGGGTGTTGCCGAGCAGCTCAGCAACCGCGTCGCATTCCGTCGCGCAATGCGTAAGGCCATCCAGTCGGCCATGCGTCAGCCGAACGTCAAGGGCATTCGTGTTCAGTGCTCCGGCCGTCTCGGTGGCGCTGAAATGTCTCGCTCGGAGTTCTACCGCGAGGGACGCGTTCCCCTGCACACGCTCCGCGCCGACATCGACTACGGGCTGTACGAGGCCAAGACCACCTTCGGCCGCATCGGCGTCAAGGTCTGGATCTACAAGGGCGACATCGTCGGCGGACGGCGTGAACTCGCTGCCGCTGCGGCTCCGGCCGCCGGCGCAGACCGTCCCCGTCGTGAGCGTCCCACTCGTCCGCGTCGCAGCGGTGCCTCGGGCACCACGGCGACCAGCACCGAGGCCGGCCGCGCGGCATCCGCAACCGAGGCTCCGGCCTCGACCGAGCCCACTCAGGAGGGCTGACGCATGTTGATCCCCCGCCGGGTCAAGCACCGCAAGCAGCACCACCCGAAGCGTTCGGGTGCCGCCAAGGGCGGAACTCAGGTGACATTCGGTGACTACGGCATTCAGGCTCTCGAGCCCGCCTACATCACCAACCGTCAGATCGAGTCCGCTCGTATCGCGATCACTCGCCACATCAAGCGTGGCGGCAAGGTCTGGATCAACATCTTCCCGGACCGCCCGCTCACCAAGAAGCCTGCCGAGACCCGCATGGGTTCCGGTAAGGGTTCGCCCGAGTGGTGGATCGCGAACGTCAAGCCGGGTCGCGTGCTCTTCGAGCTGTCGTACCCCGACGAGACCATTGCGCGTGAGGCACTGACTCGCGCCATCCACAAGCTGCCCATCAAGGCACGCATCATCACCAGGGAGGAGCAGTTCTGATGGCTACCGGAACCCCAGCCGCAGAGCTCCGCGAGCTCACCGGTGAAGAGCTGGTCACCAAGCTGCGTGAGTCGAAGGAAGAGCTGTTCAACCTTCGTTTCCAGATGGCTACCGGCCAGTTGGACAACAACCGTCGACTGCGCACCGTCCGTCACGAGATCGCGCGCATCTACACCGTCCTGCGCGAGCGTGAGCTCGGCTTGGCATCTGGTCCTTCCGAGGACACTGCAGGTGACGCGGCATGAGCGAGGAAAAGACTGTGACTGAAGAGCGCAACAACCGCAAGACTCGGATCGGCTACGTCGTATCCGACAAGATGGAGAAGACGATCGTCGTCGAGCTCGAGGACAGGGTCAAGCACCCCCTCTACAGCAAGATCATTCGTCGTACCACCAAGGTCAAGGCACATGACGAGAAGGGCGACGCCGGCGTAGGCGATCGCGTTCAGCTCATGGAGACCCGTCCGCTGTCCGCCACGAAGCACTGGCGACTGGTCGAGGTTCTCGAAAAGGCCAAGTAGGACCTTCACAAAAATGCCCGCTCCCTTCCCGGGGGCGGGCATTTGTGCTTTCCGAAGCGTGCGGCTTACCTGCCCAGCAAGCCGCCCAGCGCTCCGCCGACGCCTGCTTGCTCGCCGCCACCGGTACCGCCGACCGGTCCACCCGGCGGCTGTTCCGACGGCTGCACCACCACGAACCCCTGGCCGGCGAATTCCAGCGTGAACCTCTCTCCGGTCGAGCGGCCGATCAACGTTCCGAGCCCGAACGAGTCGTTCTTCTTCACTCTCGTCTGCAGAGACGACGACCACGCAACTGCTGCCTGCGGGTCGGCGAACGTCGGCTGGTCGACGTTCAGGACGACCGGCACTCCGTCGGTGGTGATGGCGATACGGCCCCGACCGGTGAACACACAGTTGAAGAACCCCGCGTTTCCACCCGCAGCGGCACCCTGGACACGCTTGATGTCGTAACTCAGCGAGGAGTCGAACGCGAGAACGTTGGCCCCGTTGATGGTGAGCCCGTCCGTGCCGTCGAGATCGATCAGATGAACGTCCTGTGCGGCGTTGGCGAGGAACAGGTCGCCCTGGCCCGTGACCTTCATCAGGGGGACGCCTTCGCCGGACAGGGCTTGTTTGAGGGCTCGACCTATACCCCCGGAGCCCTTGGCCTCGAACTGCAGATTGCCCTGGTACGCGACCATCGAGCCGGCCCGAGCCATGATCTCGCCGTTCATGCCGACCCGGCACATCTTGCTGCCCTGTTTCTGGATCCCGGATCCGGGAACTTCGGCGTGGGCGGGCGCGAACAGTTCACTTCTCATGGCCAGGACTCCTTGTGGGACAGGTGAATTCACGATCGCATCGCGTCGGTGCGAGGGCGGTGCCGTCGGTGCCTCGGATGTGGGCGGATCGTCGTCCTCGACGCTGATACCGAACGCGGTGGCCAGGCCCGCCAACCCATCGGCGTACCCCTGGCCCACCGCCCGAATTTTCCATTGCTGGTTGCGGCGATAGAACTCCAGGATGACGAGAGCACTCTCGTCGCCGAGTGCGTCGGCGGTAAATCCGACAATCGCACCGCCCGACGCGTCGGAGACGGTCACCGATGTCGGGCCGGCGGCAGAGAACGTTGCCGGACCGGTACCGTCCAGCGATGCCGCGATGACAACGGTCTCGATATCGGCTGGAATCGCGGAGGGATCGATCAGGACGAGATGGCCGGACGGCCCGCGCTGGTACTCGAGGCCCGCGCCCTCGGGTTGGTTGTAGAACACCAGATCCGCGTCCGAACGCACCCGTCCGTCCGGCCCCAACAGCAGCGCGGACACGTCGACCGACGTCGAGGCGGCAAGTGTCACCGTCAGCCGGCCGGTCGGAGCGGGGCAGTTCTCCCCGCGAGCGAGGTTTTTCATCGGATCCAGTGTGCCAGTGTCGACGCGTGCTGTCAGGAACGCGCGAGTTCGATGACTTCTTCCTCGGTCGGCGGGCTCTTCGGGTGGTAGGACAGGCACAGGGGAGTGGCGGTTCGCCGGAACTCTGCGCCCTCGACGGCAGCGTAGAACTGCCCCGCGGGCAGACGGCCGACGTCGGGTACCGAGCCGCCTTTGACGCGGGCCATCTCCTTGGCCGCCTCGACCTGGGACGGGCTGTTGAGCAGTCCGTAGAACTGCGTCGACGCGTTTCCGGCGATGCGGTTGTGCAACCCCTTCGGTGCCTGTGTGGCAAACACGAGACCGAGACCGTACTTACGCGCCTGCGACGCCAGCGCAAGTGTGCTGTGTGTCGCTGCGGTCGTCCGATCGGAGGGGGCGAAGTTCTGCGCCTCGTCCATGACGAACAGTCCGCCGAGCGGCCGGTCACCTGCCGGGTTCTTCTTGATCCAGGAGAACAGGCCCATCTGCAGCTGATTGACGAAGCTCTGCTTCTGCTCGTCGGTGGTCAGGCCCGCAAGATTGATCACCGACACTCTGGCCTTCTTTCCCTCGGCCGGAGTCAACAGCACTGACGGGTCGACCGGGGTGCCCGCCCCGGCGAACATGGGGTCGTTGGCCACGGCAGCCTTCAGATTTTCGGCCAGTCCCTGCGCGATCCGTACAGCATCGCGCAGGTCGCTGGTGTCCTCGGGCAATTCTTCGAGCAGGTCGATGAAGTCCGCCAGCGTGCCGCCCTGTGGGCGTCGACCAAAGAGATCGAGCGCCGACTTCAGCACTGCGCGGCCGTGTTTCGCCTTCTGGGACGTACCCAGGACGCCGGCGGCGGGCTCGAGCGACGCCAATGCGGATTCGACAGAGGAGTCGAATTCGTCGGAATCACCGAGAACGCTGACGAAATCGGGCAGTGGCTGAAAGCTCAGCGGTCGGCCCGCCGACTTGCGGGGCGTCCACACCACGACGTCGGTGTCGCGTAGATACGCCGTCGCCTTGGCCTCGTCGCCCGGCGGCCACGTCCGTTCGTCCTCGGGCCACGCGGTGCCTAGGCGAGCCAGGTCGTTGTTGACGTCCAACACGATCGCCGAAACACCCTGCAGCGCACATTCTTCCACCAGTCGGCGAATCAGTACCGTCTTCCCAGATCCGGAACCCGCGAAGATCGCTGTGTGCTTACGCAGCGCTTCGAGTTGGATTGCGACGTCCGCACCGGTGCTCACTTCCGAACCGGCGACGATCGACGGCCGGCGGCTCGCAATCGGCTCGGCCGCGACGGTGTTCTCGGGTTCGATCAATGCGGTGTCGTCGTCGACGACGCTGACTGCAGGCAACACGGAGGAGAACAGTTCGACCTCGTGTGCGGGCTTGCGTGCGAGCAACCACGACGTGAGAGCGGGGGAGTTCTCGGCGAGGAGCACCGACAGAGCCGCCAAGGCCCTGCGGTCCTCGTCGCCGAGCGGCACGACAATGCCGCCGGCACGTCGCAGAGCGGCGACGGTCTGCTCGGTCTTCGCGCCATTCGGCCACGGGTCGTTTCTGATGAGGATCAGTCGCCGTTTCGGCATGTCTGCCCTGAGGCCGGCCGTGGTCACTGCACGCTCCACACGGGCCAACGCGGCCCTGGCGTTGCCGGAGGTGACCGCGCGGAAGCACCAGTGCTCCTCGTCGTCCGTATCGGTGTCGACGGTATGTCGCAGCCTGGCATGCAGGGCAGGCTTGCCGCTCGGAGGTGGGTCCTGGGCAAGGCTGTCGTCCGAGGACTGATGCTCGTGGATCCACGCGGTCAGGCCCGCAGACAGGAGTGCGGGGACGATCGAGTCCTCACTGTCGGGCTTCAGCGGAATGGAGACGTCGACCTGTTTGCGCAGTTCTGCGTAGCGATCGTCGAGTATGTCGAGTTCGTCGACCCGTGCTTTGGGGAGGTCCTGCGCATCCGCGGGCCCGGACTTGTCCGTGAAACTCTCCAACTCCGACGCGACGCCGGTGTCGAGGCAGTGCCTGATGTGACGGTCGACCGCGATCAGCAGCTGCCGCGGAGTGAAGTCCGGGGCCTGCTCGAATGCGTCGGGTGCCACCGGCCACGTCGGATGCGGCGGGGTGAAGCCGGCCTCGAGAAAGCACGCCGCCAGACGTCGTCCCAGTAACAGGCGTCCGATGTCGGACGACGGAATCGGCTTGAGAGGCTGCGTCACTCGGAAGCGGTCGCGCATCGGTGCCACGCCGCGGGCGGCGATCAACTCCCACGCGCTCGACAGTGCCGAGAGTACCGACGCGGTGCGAGGAAGCGTTTCGCGCAGCGACATCAGACCGTGCGCCAGTTGCTCGACGACCTTGTCTTCCTGTGCGTCGGCGAACTCCTGATCCGATCCCGTTCGGGATTGCGCGACCAACGTGTCGATCTGGTCTATCGCGAGAATTGTCGGACCGGTGATGGCCAGCAGCCGTGAGATGTTCTCGGCAATGCCTTGGTGACCGAGCTCGGCCCGGCGGATTCCCCAGGGCGAGAATTCTTCGGCATCGACGTCGTCGATCGACTGCAGGTATGCGTCACCGAGATCCTGGACGGCCGAATCGGGGGCGATGGACAGCACCAAGGCGCGCAGCGTGTGCTGCGAGGTACGCCGATGTCGGGGGTGGACCTTGTATACGGCGGTGACGAAGTCGTTCAGCGTCTCGGCGTCGATCATGCTCTCGCCCATGATCTTTGCGCGTTGTTCGTCGGGAATGTCGCCGATCGTGCACAAGCGACGCAGCAGAAGTGCGAGTTGGCTGTCGGATCCTTGGCCGGAGGGCCGCATCAGGTCGTCGAGCATCCCCATGAGAGTCGATCGCCAGAAGCCCGCGGCGTCGAGCAGCCTGATCAGGAAGAAGTACCCGCCCTTCTGCTGCACCTCCTCGCGCACCTGCCCCAGCAGATGCGTCTTGCCGGATCCGGCCGGCCCGCGTACGACGACTCCGAGCGGACTGGCGTCATCCGACGTCTCCGCGTCGTCGTAGGCGTTCATCACCTCGAGGAACACCCGCTCGTGCATGCCGGGAACGTGCACGTTGGACTGCGAACGCCACACGTCGTCGGGGGTCGGGGCCCAGCTCAGCCGTACCGATTCCAGAGCCCGGATCTGCTCGTTGTCCGTCATCGTGGAGTTCACGCCCATCATGATTCGATCGAGAGAAGGTGGTTCTGCTGATTACCGACGACGACGGCTGCAGCGCGTTCCTCGTCGGTCAGCGTCTTCTGGTTCTCCTCGGGTATCAGCGAGACGTCCGCGGCGCGTCGCAGCCGTGCGAGAGCATCGTCGAGATCGCCACGAGGGATGTCTCGCAACTCGTTTCGCAAGCGAGACAGCCGAACGGTGCTACCGGGTTCACGTGCGAGCGACGCGTACGCGGTGCGAATCGAGGCCTCGATGTCGACGGTCTTGTCGGCCTTCTCGGAGCTGTCGAGGGGGGCGGTCTCGTCCCCGCGGGGCGAGAACACATCGGCCGGACGGCTGTCGGTGCGATCCAGCCAGCGACGTAACCCTGCCAACACGGTGAACATGGCCTTGCCTGCGCCTGTCGACCGAGCCGGTGGTTCACCGCCGATGAGCTCACCGCAGGTGCGCCACCCTTTGTCGGTCAGCTCCAGGGTCATCGGGCGCACCGAAGAATCGACCTCGATCAATCCCGCATTCTTCAGTTTGTCGCGGGAAGCCTTCGGTAGTTCGGGGCCGAGTCCCTTGAGGGCGCTGTTCTTCACCGGACTCGCTTCGGCCATCAGAACGAGCAGTACTGCTGCTTCGGTGCCGTTCAGGTCTTCGGTACTCATCGAGGATCCCCCTTCGATCGTCTTCTCGATACTGCCTCGCGGATGGTAGCCACAGCGCGGTGCGGGTCGTCGATCACCTGAGCGTTGGTGAACCGCAACACCATGTACCCGTGTGTCTGCAGCTGGTTGTCGCGCACGCGGTCCTCGGCGAAGCGCTGGGCGGCACGGTGCTCGTCGCCGTCGATTTCCACGATGACTCTCTCGGTGCGCCACAGTACGTCGACTGTGAACGGACGGCTGAGTTCGCCGAGCCGAATCGAGCGATTGTGCTCTCGACCGGTGGCCCATTCGTGCTGGTCCAGCGCTCTGTACAGGCGCTTCTCCGGATCGCTCGCCGGGTGTGGGTGCCCGGCGATCGGCGGATAGCTCAACGGCCGGAAGCGATCGAGGACAGTGCTGACGCCGGCAGGCACTTCGGGTGCGCGCACCGATACGGACGGGAATCTGTCCATCCTCGACGAGCCACCGCCGGTGAGCCACACGCCCGCCCGTGCGTGAGCACACAGCCATTCCGCTGCGGTCGACACGAAGTCGGCGTCCACGGCGTCGGGTACGACCAGCACGAGAGCGACAACGTCGCGGCCGTGAGCTGCCGCGAGAGCTCGCGCCGAACCTGCCGCGCGGGTCTCGACGGTGAACACCGCCCGGCGTATCGGCCGTCCCGAGGAGGCCGACTCGGCCAGAGCCGCTATGTAGGGGCCGAAGTGTGCCGAGTCGGCAGCCAGGCGAACGGCGGACGTGCGAGCGGCACGCCGCTCCAACGTGGAGGTCCCTGCGTTGTGCTCGAACTCGGGGAGCCACAGCGCGGTCGAGTGGACCGCTGCGGTCTCCAGCGACGTGACCACCATCTCGACCAGGTCTGCCGAACGACGAGATGCCGGCTCGTCGACAGTGAAGAAGACGATCGCAGGTGCGTCGGCGGGGAGCGGGTTCGCGGATTCGGCGAGCTCGCGTTCGGACGCCCCGCGAAGTCGAGTCACTCGATCTGCGGGAAGACTCGACCACCAGCCTGCGGTCTCACCGTTCCCGGTCACAGCTGCTCCCCGCCCACCCCTGTTGCCCCATCTCCGAACCGTACCGACAAGGTCCGACACGTAGGGGGCGAGCACGTCTCCGTGACGGCGATTTGGCTCTGGCATCGGCGTTCCCCTACACTTGACCGGTTGCCTGTGGCAGCGGTGTGTCTTCGTGCGCCCGCTCTCGGCAGCCGACCGCGCGTGTCGGGACGGAAATCCGGCACGTACGTACATCCAGGTCAAGGAGAAGTTAGTGATTCAGCAGGAGTCGCGAGTACGCGTCGCTGATAACACGGGCGCGAAGGAAATCCTTTGCATCCGCGTTCTCGGTGGTTCGTCACGTCGCTACGCCGGAATCGGCGACATCATCGTAGCTACGGTGAAAGACGCCATTCCCGGTGGAAACATCAAGAAGGGTGAGGTCGTCAAGGCCGTCATCGTCCGCACCGTCAAGGAGCGTCGCCGTCCGGATGGCTCGTACATCCGTTTCGACGAGAACGCTGCGGTGCTGATCAAGCCGGACCACGACCCCCGTGGAACCCGCATCTTCGGCCCGGTCGGCCGCGAGCTGCGTGAGAAGAAGTTCATGAAGATCGTCTCGCTCGCCCCGGAGGTGCTGTAAATGAAGGTGCACAAGGGCGACACCGTTCTCGTGATCGCAGGCAAGGACAAGGGTGCCAAGGGCAAGGTCATTCAGGCCTACCCCGCTGACTCCAAGGTTCTGGTCGAAGGCGTGAACCGCATCAAGAAGCACACCGCGGTCTCTGCCAACCAGCGCGGCGCATCCTCGGGTGGCATCGTCACTCAGGAAGCCCCGATCCACGTATCGAACGTCGCAGTTGTCGACTCGGACGGAAACCCCACTCGCGTGGGCTACCGGACCGACGAAGAATCCGGCAAGCGCGTTCGTGTTTCCCGCAAGAACGGGAAGGACATCTGAGATGACTACCACCGAGAACATCGCGGGCGAACAGCCCCGCCTCAAGGCGCGCTACCGCGCTGAGATCAAAGACGCCCTGAACACCGAGTTTGCATACGAGAACGTCATGCAGATCCCCGGCATCGTCAAGGTCGTCGTCAACATGGGTGTCGGCGACGCCGCCCGTGACGCCAAGCTGATCAACGGCGCAGTTGCAGACCTCGCTGCCATCACCGGCCAGAAGCCGGAGATCCGCAAGGCTCGCAAGTCCATCGCACAGTTCAAGCTGCGCGAAGGAATGCCCATCGGCGCACGCGTCACCCTCCGTGGCGACCGCATGTGGGAGTTCCTCGACCGTCTGGTTTCCATTGCCCTTCCCCGAATCAGGGACTTCCGCGGCCTCTCGGGCACGCAGTTCGACGGCAACGGAAACTACACGTTCGGCCTCAACGAGCAGTCGATGTTCCACGAGATCGACGTGGACAAGATCGACCGTCCGCGCGGCATGGACATCACCGTAGTAACCACCGCAACCAACAACGAAGAAGGCCGCGCGCTGCTCAAGCACCTCGGCTTCCCGTTCAAGGAGAACTGAGTCCATGGCGAAGAAGGCATTGGTCAACAAGGCCAACAAGAAGCCGAAGTTCGCGGTGCGTGCATACACTCGCTGCAACCGCTGCGGCCGTCCCCATTCCGTGTTCCGCAAGTTCGGCCTCTGCCGTATCTGCGTGCGCGAGATGGCACACGCCGGAGAGCTTCCCGGAGTTCGCAAGAGCTCCTGGTGATCTGAAGCCTCCGGGCTTCACCACACCACGCTGATGGGCGTGGGTTCCGAAAGGAACCCACGCCCATTTTGCGTTGCTCAGGTCCTGACTTTCACACCGACCACACGTCGTGTCGTAGATCCAGAGAGCGGACCAGATCCACCGCCGCATGATGATCCTGGCTGTCGACGAGCAGCAGCAGGCCACGCTCGGACATCGCCGACGCGAGGGCATCGGTGGAGACGGTTCTACATCCAGGCGGCATGTCCGGGTCTCCGAGTTCCCGGTAGGTGTCGGCAATCGCCACTACGTCCTCGACTGGATCGAATCCCCAGACGGTCACGAAATGTCCTACGTTCCAGTCGAAGTCGGTCAACTCTGCAGTATGTACATTCGCCAACGATGCGAAGCGGAAAGGCCCGTCGGCAAGACGGTCGAGAAGTAGACGCAATCGCTCGACGGAGGGCCCCACGATGGGAACCACGGCGACGCGGTGATCGGTCGCGGTCTCGATGCCCTCCGTGAGACCTGCTGCCGTGGTCCCGGCTGCGTCGATCGATGCGGCTCTCGGCAGTAGATCCCACCCGTCGGTGATTCGGGGGGTTCCGGGAGGACGGGCCGAGTCGATTGCACCCGGCCAGATCGCGGACCTCGACGCGACCGCGAGTGCCGTTACGCCCGGTGCGTCGTCGCCCATGACGGCCGTCAGCGCAACCGATGCCGAGAACGGTCCGCAGAGTTGATCCGGTTGTGGCAGAGCATGATCGAGGGCCGAGACGATTGTGGTTGCCCCGACAAACCGTCGCAACACGTCAGTAGATCCAGCGCAGCGATTCGAGCAGTTCGTCCTCGGTATGGCTCTCCGCCCACGTGGCATCGGCGTCCCGGCAGGCGACGAACGCGCCCAGAAGTTCCATGCCCAACACGTCTCGGACCAGTGCGGACGACAGGAGGTCTTCGCGCTGTTGCGCGTGGGTCGTCGCGAGTGGGGAGATCCCCGCGGCATCCCGACGAGCATCGTCCCAACCTCCTACGTCCTCCTGGACCGGAGACGGCAACTGCGCCGAATCCGCCACTCCCGCCAGACCGGCCGCGATCGTGACGGCCAGCGCTAGATACGGATTGGCGGACGCGTCGCACGCCTTCAATTCGACGTTGGTGTGTTCCGGGCCGAGAAGGGGCGTGGCCGGTACGAGTCGCACTGCAGCCTCGCGGTTCTCGACGCCCCAGAATCCGAAGGCACCTGCCCAGTACCCCGGTCGACGACGCAGCAGTGACCCCGAACTCGGTGCCGTGATGGCAGTGAGTCCCGGGAGTTCTCGAACGAGGCCCGCGATGTACGCCTGCCCGGTGTCGGACAGTCCGTACTCTCCGTCGCCGGTCAGAGCGTTGTGACCGTCGCGAACCAGTGATGTGTGTAGGTGCCATCCGTTACCCGCACTGCTCGACGAGGGCAGGGGAGCGAAGCTTGCCCTCAGGCCCTGGGCTTTGGCCGCTGAGTGGATGGTCTGCCGCGCGAGTACCTGCGCGTCGGCCGCAGCAAGTGGATCGAGTGGACTCAATGCGATCTCCAGCTGGGAGCCGCCGTACTCGGCATGAATCTGCCCGATGTCGAGGCCATTCGCAGACAGCGCCTCGAGCAGCAGTACTACGAATTGATCGACATCGCGGAGTGCGTTCGCCGAGTAGGCAGGTCCGCGATGAGCGGACAGTCCGTCCGACTCGCGAGTCAGGGCGAACTCGATCTCGAATCCGGCCCGTACCTCGAAACCGGCATCGGACGCCTTCTGCACCTGCCGCTCGAGAACTGAGCGCTGATCGTAGGGCCACGGTGTGCCGTCCGCCGAGACCTGTCGTCCGTGCGCCCAGGCCAGCCCCGGCTGTCCGGACAGGGCGACCACGCTCGACGCGCTCTCGATCACCGGAATCAACCGCACATCGCCGGACGGCGTCGACAGTCCTTCGTGGGCGAATGTGATCCCGTCATGCGAATCGAATACCGCGAACACCGCGGTGACTCCCACTCCACGCCGTGCGACTGCAGTCAATTCTGCGGTGGGCACGGTGCGGGATCGGACGATGCCGTTGTTGTCGACCCAGCCGATGGTCACGCCGACGATGTTGCGGTCGCGCAGAGTGTGGGTGAGGTGGTCGATGTCGACTGCCTTCGAGTCCGTCATGGTCCGACGTTAGCGAAGAAGTGGGAGTTCGGGTGTCCAACTGGGTCTGCGGATTGCGGAATGGCTTGGCTGCGCGTGTGCCGCGCCGAACTGAGCGGTTGCCCGCGCTTCATCGTCTCTGCGGTGGAGTCCAGAGCGGCGTCGACGCGGCGTGAGTCTCACGGACGACATTGGAACAGGGTTGGAACGTGCCCGAGGCTCGTATCTGAACCTCCAGGCCGCCGCGTCGTGGTGCGCCTTCTCCTTGGATTCAGTCTGCGAAGAGGCCTACGAAATAGCTGCAGCTGAAGTCGATCGAAAGCTCGCCATCAATATATTTCGCAAATTTTGCCAAATCCGTGGGCGCAACCTCGTGCATTGCGGCTTCAACTGGTCCGTATCCTTCGTCTACTTCGATCAACTCTTTTATGATCGTGGTGGTAACACCCCGAAGCGGGTAGCTCTTGGTAAGAAGCTCAGATTTTTTCCTCGTACGCGTCCAGGTACCACATTTGTCATCTCCGTGGTTTTCGGCCGGGCACCGGCGCTTTTGTCATATCGCCGGTGACTGGGTCGAACTTGTCGAGGCGGTGCCCGTTCCTCGTGTGCATTCGGACCCCATGTCGGTAAGTGCATACGAATCGATATCTTCTGTTGCCTGTCCGATGTGGCCGATCGTCCGGTGGACGTTCATCGCTGAGGTGCGGACACTGAGATTGAGATCCGACCAGAGCGATAACGATACCGAGGTCTACGCTGCAGGACGTGTTGTTGGTGATCGTCAATCTGAAGAATAGCCAACTTTGTACTCGCATTTCTCGTCCAGAGTGAAGTCCTCGTTCAGGAACGCTGCAAACTCTGACGCCTTGGACAGCGGAACGTCGTGTTGACGAATCCCAATGGGAAGTTCGTTCTCGTCATCTGCTATTCCGAGAATCCTCCCGACTACCGCGGCTGACATGTCGTGAAGGACATGTTCGCCCATAAGGAGTTGGGTAGTCTTATCGAATTTCTCTAGGTGCCACATCTTAGTTTTCAGAAGTTAGCGAGGACAAGCGCGTTCCGTGTGACCGGCAATCGCTTGATCAGTCGAATAGATTCTGGTATCACGTGTGCTCCAGTCTCAGGTAGTTCACCACCCACGTATCGAATTTCCCATTCCTCAGTCGGTGAACAAGCCGATGAAGTATTCATTATCGGAGCTGACTCTGAAATCGCCCTCGATGTACTTGGCGAACTTCGGCACGTCGGCCAATGCGACTGGGTACGGTCCCATTTCGAGTGGAAGTTCACTTTCATCGACGTCAATCAGTTCTCTGATTTCGTCTCCGGTGATAGCAGTCAGGAGATAGCTGTCCGCGATCAAATCGGTTTGGTTATCGTATGATTCCAAGTACCACATTGTCTTCTCCTTGTTGGTAGTAGTCAGACCGTGCTGCCTTATTCTCGAGCGGTCGTGAACCGGCGTCGTGTCAGGTTCGAGTTGCCAGGATGTCGGGCCTTGGTTGGTCATCGACCAGGCTTTCTAGTGGGATCTGGGGGCTTGGTTTGTGCTCCGGTATTCGGATCGAATTCGCCTAAGTGCTTGCCGTTCTTGCTGTATTTCTCGACTGCGCCGTGCTGGCTATCCCATTCGTAGATGTTCCCTTTGTCGTCAGTCCACCGCGTTCTGCGGTTGAGCGGTTTTCCTCGTGTGGCGTTTGGAAAGCCTGGCAGACCGCCCCGGGGCGCGGGATGGTAGTGCCAATTTCCTCCACCAGTGTTTGCGTGGAATGTCGTCGGACTCGCTTCGAGGAGCGGTTGCACGTCCGATGCGATTCCGATGGCCGCCGCCCCGGTTGCCACAGTGACACCGACGGCAATTGCCGACGCCGCTTCCACTCCGGTGAGGACGGCGATGACACTTCCGGCAATGACGCTGCCCGTTGCGCCCGTGACGGCGACCGTTCCCACACCGAGTGTGAAGAAGCCGGCAACTGCACCGGCGATCGTGCCGGCAACGATGGCCGTCCCCACGATATCGATGACGCTCTGGTGAGCCTCCTGAATGGTGGTGGCCCATTCGCCGCAAGCGCTCGCGAGAATGTCGAATTGGTCGGCGACGTTGTGCGCAGCGATGAAGACGCCGTCCATCTGGGCGAGGACCTGCGGCAATTCGTCGGAGGCAAGTTCCTCGATGCCGGTCCATGCGGAGTTCGTTTCGTCGCTCGCTCGGCGTAGCTCCTCGGCGGCGGTGCGCCACGCGCTTCCGAGACCCCGCAACTTGTCCGGATCGCCGTTGGGCCACATGTGGCCCTGCAGCCATCGCGTGATCAGGCCCCACCCCATCGGAGCGTCGGTGTCGCCGCCGTAGGAACCGTTGAAGCGCGGTGTATCCGTATGAGGAAGTTGTGGGGGAGTGGGTAGCGGTGGGGGCGGCGGAACGGTGTTCGCATTCTCCGCGTTGGCGTGGTTGATGCCGGTTGCCGCCAGCAGATCGTGAAGTTTGCCGAACGCATTCGTGATGTCGGTTCCTGTGGAAACCGCGTCGAATGCCGCGGAATCGTAACTGTCGGCCCAAGACTTTCCGGCGTTGTCGGTGCCTGCGCAGCCCCAGTTGCGGTCGAGTTCCGCGGCGAGTTCCGCCATCGCGCCGCTCGATATGGTCTTGGCGCTGCCGTACCGGGAAGCCGCATCGGCAAGGATGTCCGGGTCGACGCTGATCGGGGCCATCAGGGCCACATTCGCTTGTTGTGGTCCACGGCTGCGCGGTAGCGATCATGGGCGCCTCGTGCCAGCGTGCCGAGTTGGGCGAGCGCGGTTCGCATATCGTTCAGTTCCTGCCGGAGTAGCTCGTGCTTCGAGCGGTGCGCCTCGGCCGCTTCGCCCTCCCATTCGATGCCGAGATCGTTCACCTCGCGCTCGACATCGGCGATCGCGGATTCGATCGTGGCTCCAACTACATGCGCGCGATCGACAAGAGCGAGAATCCGCTCGACGTCGGCGACATAGCGTGCCATCAACGGTCCAACCGCAGGCCGGAATCCATCACGTGCGCGTCGATCTTCTTGTCCGCTGCGGTGTAGTCGATTGCAACGCGATCGAGCAGCACAGCGTCCTCGGTCAGCGCGCCACACATCTTCCGAGCCGAATCGACCCATTCCGCCCACAGAACTGCGTGGGAATCGGCCGCGTTGCCCGTCCAGGAGGAATCCATCAACTCGTCGGCGTCACGGCGGATGAGGTCGATGTCGTCCCACAGCGCATCGGCGAGACCGGATATTCGGGCTGCGGCTCGACGTATGCGGTCCGGATCGGCTCTCACAGCGTCTTCCGGGACGGACCCGGCCACGGCCGGACGCCGACCGTTTCGAAAAAACCAATCGAATGCATCGAACCCCCCGGAGCGATGGAATGATGTCGGAAGGCTACTGCACCGAACCGACGAACGCGGTCGTGTTTGCCGCCTCGCACCGGCAGCGTGCCCCTGGAGCACTACCACGATCGATTTTGAGAATGGCACCCGGTTCCCTACACTAGAGCGGTTGCCCGGGCTTCGTCGTGCCTGCACGCGAGTCCTTGCAATACAGAACGCAACCTCGAGTTCTCCGTACGTCAGCATTGAACATGCGGAAGCTCGTAACACCTGGCAGTGCAGCGATGCATTGCTTGGAGCGCAACCCCTGACCGGCAACAGTCGGTCAGGACATGTTCACTTCGCTGTAGGCCCACGATGTGACGAGCCAGGCCCGATGGGTTCTCCGGAACCGGAAGGCACCAGCCCGCGCGTGCTGCATGGGAACCGCTGCGAGAAAGGTGCACAGGTCACACCATGACGATGACCGATCCAATTGCAGACTTCTTGACCCGTCTGCGCAACGCCAACTCGGCGTACCACGACGAGGTGAAGCTTCCCCACTCGAAGCTCAAGGCGAACATCGCCGAGATCCTCAAGCGCGAGGGCTACATCTCCGATTACCGCACGGAAGACGCCGAGGTGGGCAAGACCCTCATCGTCGATCTGAAGTACGGCCCGAGCCGTGAGCGCAGCCTCGCCGGCGTGCGACGCGTCTCCAAGCCCGGTCTCCGGGTGTACGCAAAATCCACCAATCTGCCCAAGGTTCTCGGCGGCCTGGGCGTGGCGATCATCTCCACGTCCACCGGTCTGCTCACGGAGCGTCAGGCTGCCAAGCAGGGTGTGGGCGGAGAAGTCCTCGCCTACGTCTGGTAGGGGAGGCCACACCATGTCACGTATTGGAAAATTGCCGGTCGCAGTCCCCGCTGGCGTCGATATCACCATCGACGGCCAGGACGTTGCGGTCAAGGGCCCCAAGGGTGCCCTGAGCCTGACAGTCGCCGAGCCCATCAAGATCGCCCGCGCCGACGACGGCACCATCGCCGTCACTCGGCCCGACGACGAGCGTAAGAGCCGCTCGCTGCATGGTCTCTCGCGCACTCTCGTCGCGAACCTCATCACCGGTGTCACCAACGGTTACACCACCAAGATGGAGATTCACGGCGTCGGTTACCGCGTCGTACTCAAGGGCAAGGACCTCGAGTTCGCACTCGGTTACAGCCATCCCGTGCTGATCGAAGCACCCGAGGGCATCACGTTCACGGTCGAGTCGCCCACGCGATTCACCGTTGTCGGCATCGACAAGCAGAAGGTCGGTCAGATCTCTGCCAACATTCGTCGTCTGCGGCGTCCGGACCCGTACAAGGGCAAGGGCATCCGCTACGAGGGTGAAGTGATCCGCCGCAAGGTCGGAAAGACGGGTAAGTGATATGAGCCAGCAAACAGCAGACAAGGCGAACGTCGTCAAGCGCACACCGCGCGGCACCGACGTCTCGACGAAGCGTCGCCTGTCGAAGGCACGTCGTCACTTCCGCCTTCGCAAGAAGATCTCCGGAACGCCCGAGCGTCCGCGCTTGGTCGTCAACCGGTCCTCGCGTCACATCCACGTGCAGTTGATCGACGACCTGGCGGGCCACACGCTGGCCAGCGCGTCGAGCATCGAAGCCGATGTGCGCGCACTCGAGGGCGACAAGAAGGCCGTCAGCGCGAAGGTCGGCGAGCTCATCGCCAGCCGTGCGAAGGCAGCCGGCGTCGAGGCAGTCGTGTTCGACCGCGGCGGCAACAACTACAGCGGCCGCATCGCGGCACTCGCAGACGCTGCCCGCGAAGGCGGGTTGACGTTCTGATGATGACAATGACTGACAACGGAAGGACAGCCTGATGCCGGGACGTCAACGGCGTGACGGCGGAAGCGGCCCCGCCGGACAGAACAGTGGCCCCAACGCAGGTGGCGACAACAACCAGCGCGGCGACAACCGCGGTGGTGGCGGTCGCGATCGTCGTGACAACGGCCGTGGCGGCAACGCTGCGGACAAGTCGAACTTCATCGAGAAGGTCGTCACGATCAACCGCGTCTCCAAGGTGGTCAAGGGTGGTCGACGCTTCAGCTTCACCGCCCTCGTCATCGTCGGTGACGGCAACGGACTGGTCGGCGTCGGCTACGGCAAGGCCAAGGAAGTTCCCGCGGCCATCCAGAAGGGTGTCGAAGAGGCTCGCAAGAGCTTCTTCCGCGTCCCGATGATCGCCGGCACCATCACCCACCCCATCCAGGGCGAAGCCGCTGCCGGCGTCGTCATGTTGCGTCCGGCCAGCGCCGGTACCGGCGTCATCGCCGGTGGTGCTGTTCGCGCAGTGCTGGAGTGCGCCGGTGTCCACGACGTGCTGTCGAAGTCGCTCGGTAGCGACAACGCCATCAACGTCGTGCACGCGACCGTCGCAGCCCTCAAGGGTCTGCAGCGTCCCGAGGAAGTTGCGGCTCGCCGCGGCCTGACCCTCGAAGAGGTTGCACCCGCCGGAATGCTGCGCGCACGCGCACAGGCAGGAGCGGTGAAGTAATGGCTCAGCTGAAGGTCACTCAGATCAAGAGCACCATCGGCCAGAAGGCGAACCAGCGTGACAGCCTGCGTACTCTCGGGCTCAAGGGCATCCGCCAGACGGTCGTCCGCGAGGACAACCCGCAGAACCGCGGACTGGTCAACACGGTGCGCCACCTCGTAACTGTTGAGGAGGTCTAACCATGACCATCAAACTGCACCACCTGCGCCCCGCAGCCGGATCCAAGTCGACGAAGATTCGCGTCGGCCGTGGTGAAGGTGGCAAGCGCGGCAAGACCGCAGGTCGCGGTACCAAGGGAACCGGCGCACGCAAGAACGTGCCGGCACGCTTCGAGGGTGGCCAGATGCCCCTCCACATGCGGCTCCCGAAGCTCAAGGGCTTCACCAACCGCAACCGTGTCGTGTTCCAGGTCGTGAACCTGCGCGACATCGAGCGCCTGTTCCCCGAGGGTGGTCAGATCGGTATCCCCGAGCTGATCGCCAAGGGAGCTGTTCGCAAGAACGAGCTCGTCAAGGTTCTCGGAGACGGAAACCTCACCGTGAAGGTCGATATCTCGGCCAACAAGTTCACGGGCTCCGCCAAGGAAAAGATCGCCGCTGCCGGCGGTTCTGCAACCGAGGTATGAGCATTGCTTCGATGTGCTGAGTAGCAGCGCGTCGAGCAGCAGTTCGTGACGATGGCCGCAGCCACAGCTCTCGTAGCTGAGCTGCGGCCATCGTTGCCTACACGGAATGTCGTGTGTGTCGACCGATCGGCCAGGGTCCAACACTGACCGTCGATCCGGTCGATGCGCACTGTTAGAGTTCTAGAGTTCAGAGAAGTTCGTACCGATGCGGTCGATGTATGTCGTCCGCAGTCCATGCTCGTGAGGCTCACGGGAGCATCAGTCGCTCCCGACGAAGCACTCGCGGCGTCAACGCAGTCGTGCCAGGAGGATCTTTGCTTTCCGCCTTCGTGTCGGCCCTCAGGACTCCTGACCTGAGACGGAAGATCCTCTTCACGCTCGGTCTGGTGGCCCTGTATCGCTTCGGTGCAACACTGCCGTCGCCGGGTGTCGACTACGCCAATGTCCGAGCATGCATCGACCAGGTCTCCGGTGGAGATTCGGCGGGCATCTACTCGTTGATCAACTTGTTCTCCGGTGGAGCGCTCCTCCAGCTCTCGGTGTTCGCGATCGGCATCATGCCGTACATCACCGCCAGCATCATCGTGCAGCTGCTCACCGTCGTCATTCCCAAGTTCGAGGAACTCCGCAAGGAGGGACAGTCGGGCCAGGCCAAGATGACGCAGTACACGCGTTACCTGTCGATCGCACTGGCCATCCTGCAGGCGACCGGCCTGGTGGCCCTCGCTTCGCGCGGCCAATTGCTCCAGGGATGTCAGCAGGACATCATCGCCGACCAGTCCATCTTCGGGCTCGTCATCATCGTGCTGGTCATGACTGCAGGCGCAGCCGTCGTGATGTGGTTCGGCGAGGTCATCACCGAGCGCGGTGTCGGCAACGGAATGTCGCTGCTGATCTTCGCCGGAATTGCCTCGCGCATCCCGTCCGAGGGCAACTCGATTCTGGAGAGCCGCGGCGGGTTGGTCTTCGGGTTCGTCTGCTTCGCAGCGTTCCTCATCATCACCGGTGTGGTCTTCGTCGAGCAGGGTCAGCGCCGAATCCCGGTCCAGTACGCCAAGCGCATGGTCGGCCGGAAGATGTACGGCGGCTCGTCCACGTATCTGCCGCTCAAGGTCAACCAGGCCGGCGTCATCCCGGTGATCTTCGCGTCCTCGCTCCTCTACCTACCCAATCTCATCGCCCAGCTCACGTCCGCCAGCACCGCAACCGATCCGAGCTGGTGGCAGCGGATCATCAACGAGTATCTGGTGAACCCGGCGAACCCGGTGTACATCGCTATCTTCTTCGGGCTGATCGTCTTCTTCACGTACTTCTACGTGGCGATCACGTTCAACCCCGAAGAGCGGGCCGACGAGATGAAGAAGTTCGGTGGATTCATCCCGGGTATCCGACCGGGTAAGCCGACAGCCGATTACCTCAACTACGTTCTCAGTCGCATCACGCTGCCCGGTGCGGTGTACCTGGGCACCATTGCGGTGCTTCCCAACCTGTTCCTCGACATCGGCAGTTCGGGCGGAGCTCAAAACCTTCCGTTCGGTGGTACCGCCGTGTTGATCATGGTCAGCGTGGGCCTCGACACCGTGAAGCAGATCGAAAGCCAGCTGATGCAGCGTAACTACGAAGGGTTCCTCAAGTGAGACTTGTTCTGCTCGGTCCCCCCGGTGCCGGCAAAGGCACTCAGGCCGTCCTCCTCTCCGAGAAGCTGGGCGTGCCACACATTTCGACAGGCGATCTCTTTCGCGCCAACATCGGCGAGAAGACCCCGCTCGGATTGGAAGCGAAGAAGTACCTCGACGCGGGCGACCTCGTGCCGAGCGAACTCACCGTGGACATGGTGCGCAGTCGACTCGCCGAGCCCGACGCCGTCAACGGATTCCTGCTCGACGGTTTCCCGCGTTCGGTCGGTCAGGCCGAAGCTCTGGTCGACATCCTCTCCGACCTGAACGCGCATCTCGATGCAGTGCTGTCCTTCGTCGTCGACGAGGACGTCGTCGTGGACCGTATGCTGGCGCGCGGCCGTGAGGACGACAAAGAGGACGTCATCCGTAATCGGCTCAAGGTGTACCGCGACGAGACGGCACCGCTGTTGGACTACTACTCCGACAAGCTGGTCACCGTCGATGCGATCGGTGAGGTGGACGAAGTCAACGCCCGCGCGCTGAAGTCCATCGAGGACCACGGCAAGTAATGGCGTTCGGCCGTAAACGAAAAGTCGTCCCGTTCAAGAGCGCTGGTGAGCTCGACGCGATGGCGGCAGCCGGTGCCGTGGTAGGTGCCGCTCTCGTCGCCGTACGAGATGCAGCCAAGCCCGGGGTCTCGACGCTCGAACTCGACCGAGTTGCCGAGGCGGTCATCCGTGATGCCGGTGCGGTGCCCTCTTTCCTGGGGTACCACGGTTTCACCGGCAGCATCTGCTCCTCGGTGAACGACCGCGTCGTGCACGGCATTCCGTCGGCGGACGAGTTGTTGGTCGCCGGTGATCTCGTGTCCATCGACTGCGGTGCCGTTCTGGACGGTTGGCACGGAGATTCGGCGTGGACGTTCGGCGTCGGCGACATCATCGAGGCCGATGCGTTGCTGAGCGACGCGACCAGGCTTTCCATGGAGGCCGGGATCGCTGCGATGATCCCCGGCAATCGTCTGACCGACATCTCCCACGCCATCGAGTCCGGTACGCACGCGGCCGAGGATGCTCACGGTCGCAAATACGGAATTGTCGACGGTTACGGCGGCCACGGAATCGGCCGCGAAATGCATATGGACCCGTTCCTCGCGAACGAGGGCGCGCCGGGCAAAGGACCGGAGCTCGTGGTGGGTTCCACGCTGGCCATCGAACCGATGTTGACGCTCGGTACCTACGAGACCGACATTCTCGACGACGGGTGGACCGTGGTGACCACCGATGGTTCTCGTGCGGCGCACTGGGAACACACGGTCGCGGTGACCGAGGACGGCCCGCGAATCCTGACGGTTCGGCCTCGTTAGAACTACCAGGTCAACGCTCACCAGGTGAGTGACGAGTACCGGCGGCCCCCTCGGATGAGTCCGAGGTGGGCGGCCGTCAGGCGTAGCCAGAGGCGAGTCGGCATCCGAGTCACTGCGGTCGGCAGCAATGGGTTTCGTACCGCGAGCGCGAGGAGCGCTACGGAAATTGTGCGGATTCGGAAGGGCGGGCATCCGGCAGCCCGATACATTCCGCGGACGTGGGCCGATCCGTATCCCAGTGCCCCGGCCTGCTTCCAATTGTCCCGGCGGCCGGTGCGCAAACGATATTCGACCAGCGGCTCGGCTATGAAGTGCAGGCGGGCACCCGATTGCTGTGCGCGCCAGGAGAATTCCATGTCCTCGCTGGCATGAACGAATTCGAGCATCCCGCCGAGATCTCGGTAGGTCGACGCGCGGCACGCCATACTCGCCCCGATGACGAACGGGCGAAAGGGCGACTTGCCCTGATTCGAAGGTGGGGCGAACGGAACTGCGGCGCGCGTCGCTTCGGAGTTCAGCGCCTCGGTGCTCAGG
The DNA here is from genome assembly GCF_040702225.1 of Rhodococcus sp. NPDC080181. Taxonomy (NCBI): domain Bacteria; kingdom Bacillati; phylum Actinomycetota; class Actinomycetes; order Mycobacteriales; family Nocardiaceae; genus Rhodococcus; species Rhodococcus sp. NPDC080181. Next base: position 82,950 of record NZ_JBFBKN010000008.1, on the reverse strand, counting down.
CCGGTTCCCACGAGGTCGTAGCTGTCCAGTTCGGCGGTGATGCGCCGCAGCCATGTCGGGTGTACGACGTCGTCGGCATCGCAGAAGGCCAGCAGCGGGCCCTCGGCTGCTTCCGCTCCGCGATTGCGGGCATGCGACGCGCCTGGGGTGCCGGACGAATCGACGTACTTCAGATTCAAGTGGGCCCGTAGTGCGTGGTCCTCCACGAACTCGCGCACTCCGTCGGTCGAGCCGTTGTCGCTGACGACGACCTCGAACGGGCCGTCGTAGTCCTGGTGTGCGAGCGCGCGTAGTTGCTCGTCGAGCACATCTCTGGCGTTGTGTACGGGAATGATCACGGAGACGGCTGGGCCGGACGGGTTGGAACTCAAGAGGGCACCTTGCGGGCTCGGTGGCTGAACGATGGCGGGCGGACGAAAGGTTAGCTCAGTTAATCTAACGTCGCCATCCGACGCGTTTCGTGCCCGCTTCGCGCGCATTTGGCCAGATCTGTCTTTGCCGGTAACATAGATCGACGGTGCGCCCTGCGTACCGGATGTTCGCATGCCTCGAGGGCTGTGCGGCCCTCCGGCGATACTCCGACTCGGTTCCGAGGAGTCGGTCAGTGGGCATCACGGTAACGGAAACAGATGCAATCAACCAGGTGTGAGAGCCAGGATCGCGGAGGATATGGCCAAGAAAGACGGTGCTATCGAGGTAGAGGGCCGAGTTGTCGAACCGCTGCCCAATGCGATGTTTCGCATTGAGCTCGAAAACGGCCACAAGGTACTCGCCCACATCAGCGGAAAGATGCGTCAGCACTACATCCGCATCCTTCCCGAGGATCGCGTCGTGGTAGAGCTTTCGCCCTACGACCTCACGCGTGGACGCATCGTTTACCGCTACAAGTAAGAGCTTCCTCGGCCATGTCCGGTCGGGGAGAACCATGCTCGGTCCGCTGCTCGCAGCGCGTCCGAGCTACACACAGGAGATCAACGACGTGAAGGTTCAGCCGAGCGTCAAGAAGATCTGCGAGAAGTGCAAGGTGATTCGTCGTAACGGACGCGTCATGGTGATCTGCGACAACCTGCGTCACAAGCAGCGTCAGGGATAACCACCGAGCATCACGCACGTCGGCTTGGCAACAGCTAGAAGATGACCTCCCAGCACCAACCGCAACACACGCGTTGCGGCAGACCCCCGGCACGGAGGCCGGGGCCCCACTGAGTTTGTTGAAAGACGCTTCCCACCCCAGCGGTGAGAAGGACACAGGGGACGGACTGGGAGCAGACCTCCGGACAAGAAAAGGAAATGCCACATGGCACGTCTCGCAGGTGTGGATCTGCCGCGCGAAAAGCGCATGGAGATCGCACTGACTTACATCTACGGCGTCGGCCGTACCCGCTCCAAGGAAATTCTCGCAGCAACGGGCGTCAGCCCCGACCTGCGCAGCAAGGATCTCGGCGACGACGATCTGCGCAAGCTCAGCGATTACATCAACGAGTCCCTCAAGGTCGAGGGCGATCTGCGCCGCGAGGTGCAGGCCGACATCCGACGCAAGATCGAAATCGGCTGCTACCAGGGTCTTCGCCACCGTCGTGGTCTGCCCGTCCGTGGACAGCGCACCAAGACCAATGCGCGTACCCGTAAGGGACCCAAGCGCACCATTGCCGGCAAGAAGAAGGCGAAGTAATGCCCCCCAAAGCACGCGGTACCGGTCCGAAGAAGGCGCAGAAGACGCGTCGCAGGGACAAGAAGAACGTCCCGCACGGATCTGCGCACATCAAGAGCACGTTCAACAACACGATCGTGTCGATCACCGACCCCGCCGGAAACGTCATCTCGTGGGCGTCCTCGGGACACGTGGGCTTCAAGGGCTCGCGCAAGTCGACTCCGTTCGCCGCACAGCTCGCAGCCGAGAACGCTGCGCGCAAGGCTCAGGAGCACGGCGTCAAGAAGGTCGACGTGTTCGTCAAGGGTCCCGGCTCCGGCCGTGAGACCGCGATCCGCTCACTTCAGGCCGCAGGCCTCGAGGTCGGCACCATCTCCGATGTCACCCCTCAGCCGCACAACGGCTGCCGTCCGCCCAAGCGGCGTCGGGTCTAGCGGGAAGGAAAGGTTTAGAAAATGGCACGTTATACCGGTCCTATCACCCGCAAGTCGCGTCGTCTGCGCGTCGACCTCGTCGGAGGCGACCAGGCGTTCGAGCGTCGTCCCTACCCGCCCGGCCAGCACGGCCGCGCGCGGATCAAGGAGAGCGAGTACCTGCTCCAGCTGCAGGAGAAGCAGAAGGCTCGCTTCACCTACGGCGTCATGGAGAAGCAGTTCCGTCTGTACTACAAGGAAGCCAACAGGGCCGCCGGCAAGACCGGTGAGAACCTGCTGACCATCCTCGAGACTCGCCTCGACAACGTCGTCTACCGTGCGGGTCTCGCACGTACGCGTCGTCAGGCACGCCAGCTGGTCACCCATGGCCACTTCCTCGTGAACAACAAGCGAGTGGACATCCCCAGCTACCGCGTCTCGCAGTACGACATCATCGATGTCCGCGAGAAGTCCGCGCAGACCCTGCCGATCCAGATCGCTCGTGAGAGCTACGGCGATCGTCCGGTGGCTCCGTGGCTGCAGGTCGTCCCCAACCGTCTTCGCATCCTGGTTCACCGGGTGCCGGAGCGCGCACAGATCGATGTGCCGCTCCAGGAGCAGCTCATCGTCGAGTACTACTCGAAGTAAGGCGCAGCACGCATGTGAGTCTCCCCGCGAGGCTCACATGCGTCTTCGCCTCCACACGTGGGCGTCAAATAGCGGACGCCCGTACAGGAGGAACACAGAATGCTCATTTCACAGCGCCCGACGCTGACCGAAGAGGTCATCGCCGACAACCGCTCGAAATTCGTCATCGAGCCGCTCGAGCCCGGCTTCGGTTACACACTCGGCAACTCGCTCCGCCGCACCCTGCTGTCGTCGATCCCCGGCGCTGCTGTCACCAGCATCCGTATCGACGGCGTCCTCCACGAATTCACCACCGTTCCCGGAGTCAAGGAAGATGTCACCGACATCATCCTGAACCTCAAGGGACTCGTGGTGAGCTCCGAAGAAGACGAGCCGGTCACCATGTACGTCCGCAAGCAGGGCCCCGGCGCTGTCACCGCAGGCGACATCGTGCCTCCGGCCGGCGTCACGGTGAACAATCCGGATCTGCACATCGCGACCCTGAACGACAAGGGCAAGTTGGAGATCGAGCTCGTCGTCGAGCGCGGTCGCGGCTACGTCCCCGCCGTTCAGAACAAGGCATCGGGTGCCGAGATCGGCCGTATTCCGGTCGACTCGATCTACTCGCCCGTGCTCAAGGTCACCTACAAGGTGGAGGCCACCCGCGTCGAACAGCGCACCGACTTCGATCGGCTCGTTCTCGACGTGGAGACCAAGAATTCCATCACCGCGCGGGACGCGCTCGCTTCGGCGGGCAAGACCCTGGTTGAGCTCTTCGGCCTCGCCCGTGAGCTGAACGTCGAAGCAGAAGGCATCGAGATCGGACCCTCGCCCGCCGAGGCCGATCACATCGCATCCTTCGGACTCCCCATCGAGGATCTGGACCTGACGGTTCGTTCCTACAACTGCCTCAAGCGCGAAGGTGTTCACACCGTCGGTGAGTTGGTTGGTCGTACCGAGTCCGATCTGCTCGACATCCGTAACTTCGGGCAGAAGTCCATCGACGAGGTGAAGGTCAAGCTGCACTCGCTCGGCCTTTCCCTCAAGGACAGCCCCGCGTCGTTCGATCCGAGCACCGTGCCTGGCTACGACGCCACCACCGGCACGTGGAGTGACACCGACGCAGGCTCCTTCGGCGATACCGAAGGCGCCGAGCAGGACTACGCCGAGACAGAACAGCTGTAATCAGCTCGCTGGAGCTCTTACTAGGAGATTCATCATGCCCAAGCCCACCAAGGGCCGCCGTCTCGGCGGGTCGGCGTCACACCAGAAGGCCATCCTGGCCAACCTGGCGACGTCACTCTTCGAGCACGGCCGCATCACCACCACCGAGTCGAAGGCCAAGCGCCTTCGTCCCCACGCCGAGAAGCTCGTCACCCATGCCAAGAAGGGTGATCTGGCCCATCGTCGTGAGGTTCTCAAGACGATCAACAACAAAGATGTCGTGCACAAGCTCTTCGCCGAGATCGGGCCTTTCTTCGCCGATCGCGACGGTGGCTACACGCGCATCATCAAGACCGTCCCCCGTAAGGGTGACAACTCGCCGATGGCCATCATCGAGCTCGTCAACGAGCAGACGGTGTCCAACGAAGCCGACCGCGCACGCCGCGTGAAGGCATCGAAGGCTGCTCCCGCCGCAACCGAGGCTCCGGCCGAAGACACGGCAGACGACAACGTCGTCGAGGCTGTCGAAGCCGACGCGACCGACGCCGAGGTGGCCAACGCCGACGCAGTCATCGAAGGCATCGAGGACAACGACGCTCACGCGTCGGACGCCCCCGAGGCCGAGGATGCGAAGAAGGACTAGTCCTTGTGAGCTCCGAGCACGACCGAAGCGGGCCCGCCATTTCCTCAGGAGATGGCGGGCCCGCTTTGTCGGTCCCCACCAGATACCGGCTCGACATCTCGTACGACGGCACGCACTTCTCCGGCTGGGCTCGGCAACCCGGTATCCGAACCGTGTGCGGCGTGCTCGAGGAGGCTTTCTCCACTGTGCTCCGTCAACCGGTCGAGCTGACGGTGGCCGGTCGAACCGACGCCGGAGTTCACGCGACCGGTCAGGTTGCACATTTCGACGCCGTGGGTGTGCCGGACGAGCACGACCGGTTGATTCGAAGAATGGCGCGCTTCCTTCCCGCCGACGTCCGGGTTCGTGCGATCACGGGGGTCTCGCCCGACTTCGACGCTCGGTTCTCGGCATATCGCCGTCACTACGAGTACCGATTCGGCACAGCGCTCTACGGCGTCGATCCTCTGGATGTCGCCGGAGTCGTGTCCTGGCCTCGGCCGATCGATCTGGACGCGGTACGCGAGGCGTCGCAGGCACTGATCGGACTGCACGATTTCGCAGCGTTCTGCAAGAGGCGAGACGGTGCCACGACGGTGCGAGAACTGCAGCGCTTCGACTGGGAACGCGAGGGGGATCGATTGACCGCGTACGTCAGCGCCGATGCGTTCTGCTGGTCGATGGTGCGCAGTCTGGTCGGGGCGATGCAGGCCGTCGGTGAAGGACGACGAACCCCCGACTGGGCACGTTCCCTGCTCGGTCGTCGAGAACGTGCGAGCGAGGTGGCAGTGGCCCCGGCCCACGGACTTGCCCTGGTGCGGGTCGACTATCCACCCGCCGACATGTTGGCCGCGCGCAATGCTGCCACCCGGGAGACTCGACCGGCAATAGTCGGCGACGAATGTTGTGGAGGAGAAGGATGAGCGACGATCGCGCCGGGTCCGGTGCCGACACGATGCAGCCGATTCGTCTCGCGGTGGTCACCGGCAGTGTTCGGGCGGGGCGGGTGGGCCCCACCGTCGCAGCCTGGGTACGCAGCGTGGCGTCGGCGCGCGACTCTCTCACGGTTGTGGATGTCGATCTCGCGGACTTCGATCTCCCGAACAGCTTGACGTCGAGCGAGGGCTCCGAACGTTTCACCCGCATCGTGGGCGAGGCCGACGCGTTCGTCCTCGTCACTCCCGAATACAACCACGCTGTGCCCGGCTCGCTGAAGACCGCGCTCGACACGGTGAAGTACGAATGGCGTTCCAAGCCAGTGGGATTCGTTTCCTATGGCGGTCTGGCGGGTGGTGTGCGAGCGGCCGAGCAACTGCGCCTCATCGCCGCAGAGCTACACATGGTGTCGGTACGGGATTCGGTATCACTTCATCGCGTGCGTCGGCGTTTCGACGAGGCCGGTGGCGTCGACGATCCCGCTGCTGTCGACTCCTTGGGGCGATTGCTCGACCAACTCGAGTGGTGGGCCGGCGCAGTGTCGAGCGCGCGGGCGCGCGTCCCGTACCCCGGCTGACACTGTCAGACTCGGACGGTGGGTCGAAGACTTCTCGGTCGACCGATGAACGCCGTTTCCTGCGGAATGGTGACCAGCGTCAGTTCGATGTCGATCGGACCCGAACGCACCCGAATACGGTCACCGGACGCACGCGGCTGAACGATCGACAGTGTCGCGGCGAATCTCTGTCGGGTCGGCCCGGGTGCCGCCGGATCATGCGGCGGTTCGTGCTCGGTCAGCGAGATCACAGTGACGCCGGGGACAGATTGGTGATCGAGCGAGATGGAGCCGTCTGCGAAGTCGACCACGACGACGTCGTACGAGGGCCGCACCCGTGTGTGGTCGCTGTCGACCAGAAACCGCTCGGGCTCCCCGATGGCGTCGCGGAGGGCTCCCCAGGCGTGCGGTCTGTCCGTTCTGACGACAACTCGCGCTCCGATCGCCACGGCTCGGAACAGAAGCTGTTGGGCGAGGTAGAGCTCGCCCACGATGCTGACCCGCGGCAGGTTCGCCCCGAAGATCCGCACTGCCACACCGTTTCCGTTCGTATCCGATCCCAGTAGTTGGCCGCAACCACTCACCGGGAACGCCCAGGCCTGCAGTGCGGAGGTCGAGAGGGTTCCGACCGGCATCACTGCCGAGTGTGTTGCCACAGCCAGTGGCAATTGAGCGAGAATGCCGTCTCGTTGACGTCCGGCCATCGAGGTCAGTGAAGCAACATCGGGCCTCGAGATTGCCTCTCGCGCAGCGAATCTGCACGACGCACGAACGCGGACGCGGCTCGGCTCGTCGGTGGGGCGCAGGTGAACGGACATGGTCGTACCCAGCGACGGTGTCGCCCACAAGGTCGAAAGATCCTCGACAGTGATTGTGCTGCAATCGATTCCGTAACCCGTACTCGCGACGCCGGGCAATGGAGCGTAGGACCACACCTGAGTCAGGTCGTCGGTGTCGACACCCCGGCTCAGGTGCAATGCCGCGGCTCGGAGTTCTGTGGCCGTCGACAGCCGTGTGGACAGTCCATGAGACTCCAAGGCGCGTGCAATGCGGAGGGCTGCAACGACCGCGGTTCGGGCCGCCCCCGTCCGGCCCGTGCCCCTCGCCGCCATCGCCCGGGCGTTGGCTCGTACGTCCAGAGTGACGGACACCCACACCGTCCGCTGCGCGACGGCGGGCAACGGGCCGATGAGGCCCTCGTACACGTCGGTGGCCACCGAACCGTCGGCGGTTCGAAACCCGAGCGCGACGATGTCGATTGCGGCAACCTCGACGTCGTGTTGCCGTAAGCACGACGTCAACGCCTCGATGGGCAGCGTGTGTCGTGTGTCGGCTCGCGTTCGCGCCAGCACCGTCGTGTCGTGTTCCGGTGCAATGATCTCCACGGTGCACGTGACGGTATCGCGCTGCCAGTGCACACCGACGGGCCGGCCGTCGGGGTCGACATGTTCTGTTGTCACCCCGACGGCAGGGGCTCGGCCGGATCCGAAGCGCAGAGCGACGACCAGCCAGCCGGCGATCGACGTTCGCCGAAAGGCGACGAACGGTACGAGCGACACCGTCGCTGCGGCGGTGAGCGTCCACTCGACGGGCACGTCGGCCGCGAGTAGGGCGAGAGTTGTTGTCACAGTAGTTATTTCGGCCGCGAGCAACCCTCGAACAGATGGCACGGCGAACGACACGACCGACGTGCGCCGTCGTCTCCTCGAACGCGTCATCACATACCCTCCCCCCGAAGGTTGCAGCCCGATCGATCGTCGCCGACGCGGTCGCCGATGGGTGCGGACGAACTGTACTGTGTCGCGTGACCCGATGGGGGATCGGGTCGGCACAATCCTGGGGAGGAATCGTGGCATCTACTCCGACGACGAAATGGCAGGTCGGCGGATACCGCTTTCTCGTCCGACGAATGGAACATGCCCTCATCAGGCGCGACGCGCGGATGTTGCACGACCCGATGAAGTCGCAGTCGCGCGCGCTCATGGTGGGTGTCGTCGTCGCATGCGTGGGTCTGGCGGGCTGCGCTGCCCTGGCGCTGTTTCGGCCTCAGGACAAGATCGGCGACGCGTCGATCGTGGTCGGTAAGGAGTCGGCCGCCATGTTCGTCAGCGTCGACGGCGTGTTCCATCCGGTGCTGAACCTGGCTTCGGCGCGGTTGATCGTGGGAAGGCCCGACAACCCTGTGACGGTGAAGGAGTCGGAACTGGCGTCGCGACCTCGCGGTGCGCTGGTCGGAATTCCCGGTGCCCCGTCGGCGCTGCCGCACGACCCGGACGGCGAGGCCGAGTCGTGGACCGTGTGCGACACCGTCGATCCGATCGCCGGCGTCACGTCGACGACAGTGATCGTGGGGGAGCCCCGCTACGGCGAGAACGCGGCTGCGCTCGGCCCATCCGAGGCATTCCTGTGGACTTCGGGCGGTGCGGCGTATCTCGTCCACGACGGCACCAAGTCGCCGGTCGATCTGGCGGACAGAGCTGTCGTTCGCGCGCTGGGTCTCGAGGATGCGACGCCGACGCCGGTCAGTGCCGGTCTGCTCAACGCGGTACCGCAGGTGCCTGCGGTGACGGCTCCGTTCATAGCGCGAGCGGGTGAGATCCCCGCCTACCCGTTCGACAACCGGCCTGTCGGCTCCGTGGTCAAGGTTGCCGGCCGCGACGTTCGGTACTACGTCGTGCTCGAGGACGGCATCCAAGCCATCAGCGAAACCGCAGCCCTACTCGTCAAGTTCGCCGACTCGCAGGGCAGCCCCGACATCACGGCCGTCAATCCCGACGTCCTGGCCGACGCTCCCAAGACGATGTCCGGGCTCGACGTATCGACCTTCCCGCCGACGACTCCCGACATCGTCGACTCGGGCCGGCGGCCGGTCGGGTGTCTGACATGGTCACCACTCGATGTCGCCGACGGTGGGCCGACTGCGCAGCTGGTCGAATCCGCAGGACGGTCGTTGCCACTCGATACCACCGCTTCACCGGTGGAACTGGCTCAGGCGGACGGCGGCGGTGATTCGGTCGACCAGGTCCATCTGTCACCGGGTAGCGGCGGATTCGTTCGAAGCACCGGTATCTCGACTGCCAGTACCCGTCAGGACGGCGTCTTCTTCGTCGCCGACACGGGAGTTCGCTACGGAGTCGAGGGTGCGGATGCAGCGTCGGCATTGGGCTTCGGACTCCCGGCTCCTGCACCGTGGCAGATTCTGCAGTTGCTGGGCAGCGGGCCGACTCTGGGGCGTGGTCAGGCGCTGACCATGCACGACGGGGTCGCGGCGGACCCGCAGGCAGCCGCGCTTCCGTCCAAGTAGTCCCGGCGAGTGGGCGGGCCGATCACAGCCGTCGGCGCAGGGGAATGGAGACTGCCGTTCCGAGACCCAGAATCACCGCGACCACCACCGACCCGGTCACCGCCGCATCGCGTGGCCGATGATCGGCGGCGGGCGGTGGGAGCGGCGCACCGATCGCGACCGCATCTGCGGGGACGGTTCGCTGCGTCGGTGTCACGACGTCGGTCACCGCAGCGAGTGGATCGACGACTCCGTGGCCGACCGACGGATTCCATCCGTCGGCCGCCGCATGAGCTGTTCGCTCGATGCGGTCGATCACTTGGAGAGCGGACAGATCGGGCCTGTACGCCCGCACCAGTGCCGCTGTCGCAGCGACGAGCGGTGCGGCGAAACTGGTTCCGGTCATCGGTACTACGCCGTCGGTGCCCCGAATGCCGTTGGCCAGGCCGTTGCCCGCCGGCGACAGCGACGTCATGTTGGAGCCCGGAGCAGCCACGTCCACCCATGGTCCGGCCAGGCTGAACGACGACGGCGAACCGTCCGACTCGACCGAACCGACGGTCAACACGTCGTCGAACCAGGCAGGTGTCGCGATGGTCGCAAACCCTTCCCACGGGTCCGCCTCGGGCCGGACCGGGTCGGGCATGGGGTTCTGTGCCCTGCACGCGTCGCTCCCGAAGTTGCCCGCCGCGGCGACGACGACGACGTTTCTCTCGCGAACGGCGTACTGCACTGCTGCGCCGAGTGGGCCGTCGGCGACGCCTGCGCCGGCCGGTACGCACGCCACTTCGGAGATGTTGATGACCGATGCGCCTGCGTCGGCCGCCGTCCGGATTGCCATGGCCATCGTCCGTACGTTTCCGTACCCGGCAGCGTTCTCGGGTTCGGTCGACTTCTCCTGGTCGGTCCTGTTGTCCACGACTTGAAACACGTTGCTGGACTGACGGATCGACAGGATGCGGGCGTCCGGAGCGCCGCCGGCGAAACCGCTGCCCGAGGCCGTCTGCGCGGCGATGAGACCGGCCACCATCGTGCCGTGCGCGTCACAGTCGAACAATCCGTCGGCGGTGCCGACGTAGTCGCCCCCAGGAATCAGACCCGGCAGACGTGGGTGAGGCGTGACGCCCGTATCGATGACGGCAATCAGTTGACCGGCTCCGCGAGTGATCGGCCACACGGACGCGAAGTCGAGTGCTTGCTGCGCCGTCGGAATTTCCTGGGCGTCGATCGTTTCGGAGGGGACGGCGCACGCGTTCTTCTGCTCGGTCGGTTCCAAAGGCGCGGGAGGGCTGGGCGGTGGCAGTTGCACCGGATCGATGAGCGGGCGTTCGGCGTGCGCGAAGGACGGTCCCATCAGTGCTTCGTAAGTGAGGGTCAGGACAGTGAGCGCGGCAACGGTGTGCGCACGACGCCGGCGCGCGGTCACAGTCCGCGGACGACGCTGTACAGACCGCACACCCATACTGCGATCGGAATGACGAGGGCGATCGCGGCGTATTCCACCAGTTCGGCCGATCGCCGCATCACCGGCGAATAGTTGCGGGTCGGAACCAGGGCTCCGAACACGGATGCGACGACGGCGGCGGCCAACGCCGCGCCGAACAACTCGAGTGCACGGTCCGGAAATGTGATCACTGCCCCGACCGAGAGCGAGAACAGGACGACCGCACCACCACCGACGAGTGGGACGGCATGTGTCACAACGGCATACGTGCGTCCACGCAGAAGTAGCACCAGCGCGCACAGTGCGGCGAGGGCGATGCCGGGCCACCCGGAACCGGTCGCGGTGTCGCTCGCCGCCGCAGCGAGTACTCCCATCACCACCACGATCGTGAACGCCGTGAGCAATCCCGTCAGGTAGCTCCGTGCGCGCGTGGCTGCCACCTGCAGATCTGCGAACGACATCGAATCGAGCTCCGCCTCCTGGGGGGTGTCCAGTGGGGCACCGGCGGTGGGAACCGGAGGCAACGGAAGCCGCGCCTGCATCATCGACAGTCGGGCCGACACGGCGATTCCGGTCAGACCTACCAGTGCTGCGACGGTACCGATGGCCGCCGGCGTCATCACGGTGAACAACGCGCAGACCGCCGCGGCGAACGCCGACACTGCCAGCACGATCGACCCGGTGAACACGGCGAGCCCGGCACCGCCGATTCGCAGAGACAACAGCGCGATCGAGCCTGCCATGGCCGAACCCAACATCACGTGAGCTGCCCCGAACTGGCCGGGCACGAACAGAGTTCCACCGGTGAACATCAGCGCCGACGCGCATCCCCCGAAAAGCACCGCGACGGCCACCTGCTCGTACAGCCGGCCGAGGATCATCCCCGCAACGGCGAACAGGACCGCGGCCGTGACCGCGGCGACTGCCTCGACCGGGCTGCTCGTGTTCTCGGCACCGGATCGAACCGGGTCACTCAGAACGATTCCGCAGGCGAGCAGCACCGTCGAGCCCGTGATGATCGAACCGACCGTGCGTGCAGTACGCGCGGTCCACTGAGCAACGTCGTCGGTGCCGGAACGGGCCACGGCATCCATGAGATCGTCGAACAACGGAGTCGGTGTCGGACGCTCGGCGATACCCAACACGAGCAGGTCGCCGTCACGTACGCCCAGTTCCGACAGTGTGGACGTCGACGGTAGCGGCGGGCGTCCGATACGGGACAGCGTCCAGGCCCCCGACAACCCGTCGGATCCGGAGTCCGCGGTCCGGCTCCCGACCGGACCCGGTCCTTCCGCAGGCTCCGCTCGTGACGCGATCATGTCGACGATCCCCGGAATCAACAGCGACACCGGAACGTCCACGGGCAGTGCCATATCAACCTGGGTCGACCTCGCCGACACCGTCACCCGGCACACGTCCTGGGCGAAGACGGCACGCAGCCCCTGCGCACGTCGGGCCGGGTCCGATGCGATGGTCGGTTCGGCTGCGTCGGACGGTGTGTTCGTCGTTGCGGGACGGCTGTCGGCGCGTGTCATGGATATCCCCCCGGATGCGTGCAGTGCACTGTCGATGCCCGCCCCCCGGGCATCGTGCGTCCACACCCTACGACATCACGCCGACACTCGACCGCTCGTCGCCTCCGCCGAGACCTGCTCGCAGCAGTCAGGCAGGAACCAGCTCGCTCACCTGGGCCAGCAGCTCGAACGACCTGAGCCAGGATCGACGATCGGAGACGCCCGAGGCGACGATCAACTCGTCTGCTCCCGTGCGTTCGGCGAATCGGTCGAGGTACTCCCTGACCATGTCGGGCGTCCCGACGGCCGAGTACTTCGTCATCTTCGAGATCTGTTGCCCCGCGGGTGCTTCCAGCACCATGTCGGCTTCCTCGTCGGTGAAGGTGCGACCCCGTCCGAGCAGCAGGCTAACGCGGCTTCTCTTGGTTCGGAGGAACTGGGCCTGAGCCTCGGCGACGGTGTCCGCAGCGATCACGTTGACGCCCACGATGAGGTGAGGTTCGGACAGCTGCGCCGACGGACGGAAGTCGCGGCGATAGATCTCCACGGCCTGTTCGAGTGCGTCGGGTGCGAAATGCGACGCGAATGCGTACGGCAGGCCGAGGGCTGCCGCGAGCTGTGCGCCGAAGAGAGACGATCCGAGGATGTACAGCGGCACCTCGGTGCCGGCACCCGGCGTGGCACTGACCCCGGGGACGAGGGACTGCTGGGACAGGTACCCCTGCAGCTCCTGGACGTCCTGGGGGAATCGGTCCGAGGACGCGGGGTCGCGGCGCATGGCGCGCATGGTCACCTGGTCGCTGCCGGGGGCGCGGCCCAGTCCGAGATCGATCCTGTCCGGGAACAACGTGGCCAACGTGCCGAATTGCTCGGCGATGGTGAGCGGCGCGTGGTTGGGAAGCATGATCCCGCCGGAGCCGAGTCGAATTCGCTTCGTGTGTGCGGCCACGTGCCCGATCAACACCGACGTCGCCGACGATGCGATCGTCTTCATGTTGTGATGTTCGGCGTACCAGATGCGCTGGTAACCCCAGTTCTCGGCGTGCTGGGCGAGCGTCACGCTGGCGTCGAAACTGTCTCGGATTGTTTCGCCCTCGCCCACGTGTGCGAGATCGAGGATGGACAGGGGTACGGACACGGAAGCCGACCTTTCGTTCGTCGAACATGTGCGGCCTCGGAGCCGCATTCTTCGTTCAACCGAATGCGGTGCCGTTCTATTTCTGTATCCCGATGCTTCGACGCAACGGTGGACCCTCCGGTTGTGCATGCGTTAGCCTGTCGTCCACGCGGCCTCGGGGGGAGGTCGCCGCGAATGCAGTTGTGGGGGCGCGGCCGTGGGGGCTGATCGATGAGTACCGTGCGCTTCGTTCGCAGCGCGCGCCGGGAAGTACCTCGGTCACCGGGCGGCGAGGTCGTACTTCAACCGCCGCCTCCCGTGCCGCGCGCGGTACCCGGCAATCTCCTGATGAAGCTGATGCCGCTGGTGATGGTCGCCGCCATGGTCGGAATGGTTGCGCTCATGTTCACTTCCGGTGCGGCAGCGAACCCGATGATGTTGATGTTCCCAGCCATGATGCTGATGTCGATGGTGGGCATGTTGGCAGGCGGGGGCAAGTCCGGGGGAGCACGTACCGCCGAGGCGAACGAGGACCGTAAGGACTATCTGCGGTATCTCGACCAGCTTCGACGAGACGTCGCCGACACCGAGCGAGATCAGCGCAGGGCACTCGAGTGGAGCCACCCGGATCCGGGCACTCTGTGGTCGACGGCCGGAACGCACCGTATGTGGGAACGTCGGCCTCAGGACGCCGACTTCGCCCACGTGCGGGTCGGGCTCGGCGATCAGCGTTTGGCGACCCGACTCGTGCCTCCCGAGACCGGACCTGTGGAAGAGCTGGAACCGGTGTCCGCGGTGTCGCTGCGCCGATTCGTGCGAGCACACTCGGTGGTGGCCGAGTTGCCGATTGCCGTGTCGCTGAGGGGATTCGCCGCTCTGTCGATAGCCGGGGATCGCGATGCCGCTCGTGCGATGGTGCGCTCGATGGTCGCCTATCTCTGTACCTTTCACGGACCGGACCACCTCGCGGTTGCCGTCGTCTGCGGCCCCGACACCGTGGAGCAGTGGGAATGGACCAAGTGGCTGCCGCACACACAACACGACGTGTTGCGAGACGGTGCCGGTTCTGCGCGAATGATCTTCGGCAGTGTCCTCGAGCTCGAGAGCGCGCTGGGGGACGTCCTGTCGATGCGGAATCGCTTCGCACGTGGGGCGGTGAACAGTGGGGTCACGCAGTTGGTGATCGTGGTGGACGGCGGACTGGTCGCCAACCGTTCGACCGACCTCACCGACACCGGCCTCGATTCCGTCACCATCGTCGACCTGTCCGGGTTGTGTACGCGACTGGCGGCAAGTCGCGGGCTCCAGCTGGTGGTCGAGAACGGCTCGATCGGTGCGGTCAGCGGCACGGCAGTCGAGGTCTTCGCTGTGGCGGACGCGATGAGTACCACCGAGGCACACGCCGTTGCTCGACGCCTTTCTCCGTATCGCGCGCCGTCGTCGCCCTCCGCTGTCGATACCGTCACCGACGACGGGGCCGCAGTGTCGGGATGGAACAGCCTCGTCGGAATCGCCGACGTCGGTGCGCTCGATACGGATCGAGCGTGGACAGTGCGTCGCGGTCGAGACCGGTTGCGGGTACCCATCGGCGTCGCACCCGACGGCAGCGCGGTCGAGATCGATTTGAAGGAGTCTGCCGAGAACGGCATGGGTCCACACGGATTGTGCATCGGCGCAACGGGTTCGGGTAAGTCGGAGTTTCTGCGTACGCTCGTTCTCGGGTTGGTGTCCACCCACGCCCCGCAGCAGTTGAACCTGGTACTGGTCGACTTCAAGGGCGGGGCGACCTTCGCGGGAATGGACTGTCAAGTACCACACATCTGAACGGGTAGGATTTGTTGATGCGCGCCGCGATCTACACCAGGATTTCTTCGGACCCGTCGGGTGAGGGGCTGGGTGTAGCGCGCCAGCTTGAAGACTGCGAGCAGCTTGCAGACCGGTTGCAATGGGAGATCGTTAAGCGGTACTCGGACAACGACGTTAGTGCGTTCTCAGGCCGCGTCAGGCCCCAGTATGAGGCCATGCTGAAAGACATCGCTGGCGGTCAGGTTGACGCTGTGATTGCTTGGCATACGGACAGGTTGCATAGGTCGCCTGTCGAGTTGGAAAAGTTCATTCCGATCATTGAGACACACGGTGTTGAGATTCGTACGGTGTCGGGCGGGATGCTTGATCTGTCTACGTCTGCGGGCCGGATGGTTGCGCGGATTGTTGGCAGTGTGGCGCGGCAGGAGTCTGAACACACCAGTGAGCGGCGGAGGCGGTCGAACGATCAGAAGGCCGCGTTGGGGGTTTGGCAGACGGCGCGTAGACCGTTTGGCTATTCGCCGGATGGTGAGCCGCTGGAGCCTGAGGCGTCTGCGGTCAGGAGTGCTGTCGCCGATGTGCTTGCCGGGAAGAGTCTTCGGCAGGTGGCCCGTGAGTGGAATGCGCAAGGGTTGCGAACTTCGCGTGATGGGAAAGAGTGGGTGTCGACCAGCGTCCGTCGGGTGCTGAAGAATCCCCGGTATGCGGCGCTGAGGGTGCATCGCGGTGCGGTTGTTGGGGCGGGGGAATGGACACCTCTGATCGATGTCGATGCTCACCGCGGGATACTCGCGTACCTTTCTGATCCTGGTCGTGCGGGCAAGGTGTCGTTTGAACGCAAGTGGCAGGGGAGTGGCGTCTATACGTGCGGGGTTTGCGGGGGTCGCCTCGTAGTTCACGTGGACGCAAAACAGCGGCGCGCGTACAAGTGCAGCTCGAATCACGTGCGTCGGCAGGGTGAGGCGCTTGATGCCTATGTGGATGGTCTGGTGATCGGTCGACTGAGCCGGCCGGATGCGAAGTTGATGATTGAGACGCCGGAGTTCGATTCCGTCAGTGTGCAGGTTGAACGGGATACGTTGCGGGCGCGCGCCGATCAGTTGGCGCTGATGTTCGCTCGCGGCACTCTCGATGCCGCTCAATTCGAGGTGGCTAACGCTGAGGTACGTCTTCTGTCTGAGGCGGCGGATGCGAAGCTCGCCGCAGCCAGGATGGGGAGTCCGTTGGCGGACCTCATATTGTCGGAGACCGATGTTGAGGAACGTTGGTCGGAGTTGTCGGCGGATCTCCGCGGCAAGGTCATTGATGCGCTGATGGTGGTGACCGTCGAGCTGTCGCCGAAGGGTCTGCGGAAGTTCGATCCTGAGTATGTGCGGATCGATTGGCGCAGTTAGGCATTCGACTTCTGGGATGTGCGAATAGTTCAGACTTAAGCCACGCGTGCCCGTCTCGTTGAATCGCAGGAATGCGCCCGATGGTACTTCGCTCCCATATGGTTATCGAACACCCCAGCGTCAACCATCCCTAGATGTCGTGTTCTAGGCAGATGGGGGACACTAGGTGTAGTATCGAACACACGTTCTAAAAGCTCTGTGACTGGGTCTGCAATCAGACTGACCCGCGCCAGCTTGCCGGACACCCGTTTGAAGCCCCCAGCTCGATGCTGCGGGGCTCTTCGCGTTCCCTAGCAAGAAGGCCCCTGCCATGTCCACAGCTATCTCTCGCGGTGATTCAGCGCTCGCTGAGCGCATCCGTTTCTTGGTTGATTCTGCGCCACCTCTGACGCCCGAAACTTTGGAACGCGTCACCGCGCTATTCCGCGCCGGCAGCAAATAGCGTCGGCGTTCTTTTTCCCTGCTCTTTTGAAGGTAAGGCCATGCCTACTGACTTCACAATCAAACGGACACGCCTGGACCGTGCAAACGGCAAGCGTCCAACTTCCACGAGATTCATCGTGACCCGCAAAAGCCAAGATGGCGGACGCGAATCTTTCTGGCAGCTTTCACCGACCGCGATGAGACTACTTGCCGATCGATTGCAAGACGCCTTAGACGATTACGAGGAGCAGGAGCGACATGCCGGAACCTAAAACCTACCTCGCCAGCTTCTGGTCCGATAAGTACGGCAAACGCCTTCACAAGGTCGGCATCAACGGCACCAGCAAAGCGCTCATTCTCGATGACGCTGACCTCGCGCATGTTGTTTCTCTAGCTTCAGGAGCTATCGGTGGAAGACCTAGTACAGGCGGATGAAGATTGGCCGGAGCCTCGGTCAAACTCGACTCGCATGCCCGGAGGCTGGAACATTATGGAGCGGAAACTTTTCGAGCGTTTGGGTACCGGATCGGTGCCTGCGTGGCAGAAAGCAGCACTTCATTGCTGGGCGCATATTGATCGTCGCGGCCACTGCCCGATGCCGAAGGGCAAACTGACCGAACTGCTCGGTAAGCACTCTGATGTGGATACCCGGAAGGTAGTTCGGCAGGCAGTGCAGAACGGCTGGTTGGCTCACGGGTCCAATGATCGTTGTCTCATTGCGCCGTATGGGGTGGAGTTCAAAGCAGGAAACTACAAACTGCGTTCCACGTGCGAGTTTCACTGACTAAGAGTATTGAGAGGAACTTTGACTTTACGCAGGTCAAAGCCCAAAAACCGGGAATTAATTGTTCCCGAAGTGGGAGAAAAATGTTCCCGCGCAACCCTTGGTGACGTTGGTCGCGACAAACACTCTCTGGCTGTGTTTGCTCCGATAGCGATTGCTGCCCTCTTGTGGACACTCTCCGCAGACTTTATGGCATCCCCTATACCTGAGGTACCTAAATGGTTGAAATTGCTTACAGCGTCAATGCTAGTCCTAAGCCGCCCATGCAGTTCTCTCTTCAAGTCATGGTTAAGACCATCCCCGAGGCGATTGCCTATCTGCGCGGTGGACTTTACCGGCTACCCAAAGCCGTTCCAGAGGGGGCGTCGGAAACAAAGAATGCCAATGGACCCGGACCCCAAGCCCCGGCCGATCTCAACGTCATCGATGCCGCGGACAAACAGTTGGAGATATTGGCCTACTGGGCGGAAGTTTGTGGAGTCGACATGACAGATATCGGCCGAACCTGGCGTTACCACCCCAGCCATCCCGAGCTTGCCGGATACATCCGAGGTATCGCCAACGACGACCCGAGACCAGCAGACCGCCTATCCGTCCGCCTGCTGATGGCCATGCGTTCACGCGACTGGGTCGAACCTGCCGGGATGCACGCAAGTTTGCACGGTCTCCTAGCCACTCACTCGAAGACGTGGCCGGCTGTCCACGACCTATTGCTGGGGGCTCGATGAGAACACCACCAACCATCGACGGCGGCGTGGCCGCGCAAGAGTTCCCGAAACACTGGCTACCAAAAGCAGAAGCGCTTCGACTCATTGACCGATGCGACCGCACTCTGAGGAGCTGGACGAGGACCGGATTAGTCCATCGCCGCACACGTGCAGGCATTCACGTATGGGAAGCATCCGAACTACTCCGCGCCAAAGAGACCAAACGGCAGAACTACCTCAACAAGCCGAGAGGCGCAGGGCTGGGACGCGGCAACCGGCACCCCGCAACAAACGCAGTCCGACAAATGATTGCCGAGGGTTACCGCAACGTCGACATCATCCGAGCAGTCGGTTGCGGAAACCACATCGTCGGCAAAATACGCAAAGAGATGAGCGACGCAATGCGGAAACCCCCGATAGTTTCAGCTTCAGATGACCCCGCACCCTACTTCCCTGAACGTTGGATTACGTTGCACGAAGCTGTACGAATATCAGGGCGAAGTTCGAGCACTATCTACAGGTGGCACCGCAAGAAGCTGGTACGGCGTAAACGGCGGGACGGAAAGTCAGTCTATGAAGCCAGTGAATTATTGCTCGCGCTGACAACAAGTTCGGATCGCCTAAAAGCCGTTCAATTTCAGATCGGACGAGTCGGTCCAGCAGGCCCTGGCCGCGGGCACAAAGGCCCAAGAAATAAACCGGTGCGACACTCTGAATAGGTAGAATTAAGGTGGGCGTGAGCGCGAAAGTGATCGCCTTTACGCTGCTCCGCCGCTAACTCAGGCCCCGTTAATTCGGGGCATCTCTTTTTTACCATCCGACCGTTGCCGAGATGGCAACACCCCTCAGGAGGTGACTAGGCAATGCCTGAACTAATCCGATGGTTAACCGAACCGCAAGCCGCAACCTACATTGAGCGAAGCCCGCGCACTCTGCGTATGTGGCGTCAACACAATGAAGTGGTGGCATATCGACAATCTCGTTCAAGAGTCCTGTATGAAGTCGAGAGTTTGAACCGTTGTGCAGCCATTCAGAAGGCTCGACGTGAACAGTATTCGGGATTTCCAGTAGGCAAGCAGGAAGTAATGGCGTGAGTGCTCCGAGGATTAGTGAGACCGACCGGATTATTGGGGCGCGTGCTGTGAATGCGCGCCGCAATTCCGATGATGTTGCGTTCGATTTGGCTTTCGATGATGCTGTGCACCGCTACGGCGGGCTGGAGCGACTGGTGTGGGTGTTGGCTGATGAGCTGGCGAAGGTGCCGGCGTGAGGGACTGTCCCCGCCTGTACGGCGGCAAAGGTCGGTACACGCAGTGGGCGCAGCAGCCCCAGGAAGCGCTTGCAGGTGTTCCGGTACCCGAAGTTGCAGAGGGTCGCGAAAGTCCCGTAGAAGCTGACGGTGAGGGCAGCAATGATGCCTGAGGCGAAGAAACCTCCCTCGTGGAAGATCCGGGAAGTCAATAACCCTGATCTCAAACCTAGGTGGACGATCTCCCGTTTGAAGCGCGACGGAACATATTTCAATTGGACCATAAACGAGGCCCAGCTTTTCGCGTTAGCGGATGCAACACAGGACGCGATCGAAAAGCACGAGGGTTATCTAATCCGAGAATCAGTGAAGGTTGATGAATGAGCGATAAGAAGTACTACCAAGTGAAGTCCGCCGTGGCAATCTTCAGACGTCAGACGGAGTCCGAACGGACGGGAATCCGGAAAGCTGCGAATGCACCTGTTGAACGCATTGATGCCGGCTACTTTCACTACGGTGCGGCTGTCCCTGACTGGGCTACAGAAGAGCAGATTGCACACAACCTCGAATGCAATCTCATCAAAGAGGTCACCGAAGAACAGTGGCGTGCACTCCCAGCGGACACCAGTAACCAGCCTTTCGTGCGCTCACCCGAGGACGAACGCGAGCATCAGGCGCAAATCGTTCGCAGCTACAACTAGACCCGAAGTCACACACTTAATCAGATTGGAAACTACATGCCTAACACCGAAAACTTGCGAAGCCTGTTCTCCGGCAATGTCTACGCGGAGGTAGACCCCTGGAGTGAAAACGGAGTTGCTGCCGAGTATCGAGCCGCCTGGCCGGCCGAGTTCGCGATCGCATCGCGGGTTCACGCCCAGGATGACCCTCAGTTGCCGCGCATGTTCGCAGGCGGCAAGCAAAACCTTCCGACCTCTCTAGCATCGGGCATCGACCCAAAGATGCTCGCGCAGGTGCCGTATCGAGTGCGGCATGCAATCGCTGCCGAGCCCAGCCAGTCAAAGGCGTACGCGATGTTGGAGCAGTATGCCGATGATCCTTTTGCGGAGATCGACCATAAGGGTTTGCGAGACGCTGTTGCTCGGATCAGCGAGTGGTCCAACGTCCCGGCTGACCAGCTAACCGAAGGTGAGCAGGCTGCGCTTTACGAACGCGTGATGGCTCCTGTTCGCGATCAGGTTGAGCGCAGGATGACTTACGCCGCGGCGCAAGCTCAGTACACGTCGCGATGAGCGGTGGCAGCCAGTATCTGACATTCGATGCCCAAGGTATCCCTGATGCGGTGGTCGATGCGGGCGAGATTCGCTTGGCCGTAGACCTGCTCTACGCGAAGCTGCTGTCGATGCCGACTGAGGACGGCGAAACTATCGCCACCACGGTTGCTGATGCAGTGGCGAAGGCTGGCCCCGCGGGTGGACTCGTCGCAGTCAACGTTGTGATCAAGCTGTTGAAGTGCGGTGTGGTACCGCTTGCCGCTGAGCTTGGTCGGCAGGGAATGACGCCGACGCAGGTTCTCGCACTGATTCAGGGCGAAGTAGTAGCAAACAACTAAACGCAGCATCTAGAGCCCCGCAAGCGAATTTTGCTTGCGGGGCTTTTTGCTGCCTAGACACATTCCCGCGAGGGGTTTTATTGAAGGTAGGTGGCCGAATTGGCCGGCGGAAGAATTGATATCGACGTTGTCCCTAATTTGGACAACTTTAACTCCACGCTTAATCGCGGCTTAAATGGCGCGCTTAAGATCGGTGCCGCGTTTGGTGTTTCGTTTGGTGCAGCTACTGCGTTCAGCGAGATTGTCTCGCTTGGCAATGATCTGACTAACACGTTGAATACGATGCAGTCCGTCTCGTCGGCCACCGCGTCGGAGATGGCTGCTGTGTCTGCGCGCGCTAAAGAGCTTGGCAACGACATTAGTTTGTCGAATACGTCGGCTACGGATGCGGCTGCGGCGATGACCGAGTTGGCAAAAGGTGGGTTCACTGTCGCACAGTCAATGGATGCGGCCAAAGGAACGCTACAACTTGCTGCTGCTGCTGGAATTGATGCGGCGAGCGCGGCTGAGATTCAGTCTCAAGCTTTGCAGGCTTTTGGGCTGGATGCTTCGTATGCGGGTAAGTCTGCTGATGTTCTAGCGAATATCGCCAATGCTGCTTCGGGCGAGATGACTGACTTCGCGCAGGGTTTGCAGCAGTCTGGCACGGTCGCTAAGGGCTTTGGACTTACCCTAGAGGATACGTCTGCCACTTTGGGATTGTTGGCTAAGGCTGGCATTCAAGGCTCGGATGCGGGCACGCTGTTGAAGTCTGCTCTTCTGGCGCTTACTGATCAGGGAAATCCTGCTCAGGGCGCTATCGAGGAGCTTGGGCTTTCGGTGTATGACGCGAATGAAAAGTTCGTGGGCATGCGTTCGCTGCTTGATCAGTTGAAGGTCGCTTCTGAGGGCATGTCTGATGAGCAGTACCAGGCTGCTACTGCGACTTTGTTTGGTTCTGATGCTATGCGTTTGGCGAGTATCGCGGCGGAGCAGGGCGCTACGCAGTTTGATCTTTTGCGGACTGCTGTTGATAAGCAGGGTACTGCTGCGGATGTCGCGGCAGCGAAGTCTAAGGGCCTTCCGGGCGCTATGGCGTCTATCCAGAATGCAACGGAAAATCTTGCGCTTGAGCTGTACGACCTGATCGACGGCCCGATGGAGCAGTACGCCCGAGCCGGTGCCGAAAAGCTCAATGGTGCATCCGGGGACATCGTGGACGGGTTCAAGACTGTCGGTTCGACTGTCGCGCCCGTAATCGGCGTACTCGGTTCTGCGGCAACGGCTATAGGTGGCCTACCTGGCCCTGTACTGGCTGCTACGGGGGCGTTGGTTGCCCTCCGGGTTACCGGTGTGGGTGCGGCGCTCGCGGGAGCTATGACGGCTACGACGGCCGCAACTTCCAGGTTCACGACGGCTATGGCTGCGCAGGCGTTCGCTGCTGCTGCTGCGGGCCGTCAGATGGGCGTACTGGGGGCTGCTACGGCGGTCGTCGGTGCTCGTGTCGGTGGCGCAGGCGGCGCACTGAAGTCGATGATGGGTGCACTCGGTGGACCGCTGGTGCTCGGAATCGTTGCCGCTGGTGCAGCGATCTATTCGCTCAACTCCGAGTTCAACAAGGCTGAGAAGCAACAGAATCTGTTGACCGGGTCATCTACCGCGATGGCCGCTGCACAACGGGATGTGGCGAAAGCGTTCCAAGCGTCTCAGGGTGCGATCTCAGACGACGTGTTGGGTGCTGTGGGTGTTCAGTTCGATACGTTCCTGCAGAAGCAAAACGAACTGGCATCGACTGCACCGGGATCGATGGCGATCTTCAAAGCTGCCGGCCAGGACATTGCGGGATGGTTCTCGGGAGTTGCCGAGGCAGGCACCGACGCGCTCAACTCCCAGGAAGAAGTTGCTGGCGCTGCCGAACGCATGAAGGGTGCGTTTGATCGCACTGGTTTGTCGACTGAAGAGTTGGCAGGCAAAATTTCCGGCACTCAGAGCGAGTTCGACACGTTCGCAGCTGTCCTTCGTAATTCCGGTGAGGGTGGCGAGGAAGCGGCAAACAAGGTCGCTGAGATGCGTGGCGAGTTCCAGCGTGCCCGCGACGTAGCCAAGAACGTAACCCCCGGTTTCTATGACATGTCGACGGCTATCAAGACTTTGGGTGACGAGTCGGCGTCATCCGAAGATCAGGTCAACGCGATCATGACTGCCCTCGATGTGATGACTGGTAAAGCGATCCCACTGTCGGACGCGGTGCAGAAATACAACGACACGATCCGCGAAACTGTCGATGCGACTGCTGACGCCATTGATCCAACCCGCGGTTTCGGTGATGCGCTGGTCGGCGCTAACGGTGCGGTCAACACGCAGACTGAGAACGGGTCGAAGCTCCGTGACACGATGCGTGACCTCGCGCGGGACACCGCAAATGTCACGAAGGCAACGATCGATGCCGCGTTGGAGCAGGGTGACACACTGCCTGCCGCGCAGGATAAGGCGCGCGCGGCCATTGCCGGCAACGAACAAGCGCTCCTGAACCTCGCCAACACCTACGGCGTGCCCATCTCGAAGATCCGGGAGATGGCGGAAGCCGAGGGGCTGTTGCCCGACGAGATCATCATGCTGGCCAGCCTCGAAAATGCCGGAACTGTAACTGAGCAGCTTAAGGCAATTGGGGGCCTACTCGGTGAGGTTGGACAGCCGCTCGATATCGAGGTCACTGCACTGTCCGACGAAGCTCGGGCGAAGATTGTCGAACTCGGTGGAACAGTCGAGACGGACATCAACGGCAAGCCTGGCATCGTCCGGATTAGCGCGCCTACGCAGGAAGCCCTTGATGCTATTCGGGCTATCGACGCCAGTGTGCGGGACATCCCGGACAAGCGGGTCACTGTCACGATTGACACTGCGTTGACTGCAAAGGCTCAGCGCGACTTCAACCGAAACGGCGTGCAAGGGCCGGTAGCTCCGGTTCTGATCCCAGACAAGGCGACGGGTGGCCGGCTGCCGACTACCGGTCCTGGTACTGGTGTCGTGGACGGCATTTTGGGTGTCACGTCTGCGGGCAAGCCTATCGCGAATGTGGATGCCGGCGAGTGGATCGTCAACCGTAATTCGTCAGAAGAGTATGACCGTGAGCTGGCGATGATCAATGCTGGCACGTTCCCGAAGCTTCCGGGATTTAAGGGCGGCGGGGTTGTCGGCGGCATGACCGAGTGGGTTAACAAGTATGTGCCCGGTCTGACAATGACTTCAGGTCTACGCAACACTGATGACGGCTACCATTCGACTGGTAACGCAGCAGATTTCTCAAACGGTAGCGGAAATACCCCTGAGCAATTGTCGTTGGCAGAAGCGATTTCAGAGGCTTATCCGGATTCGTTGGAGTTGATTTACGATGACCCGGCTTTTGCGGGACAGGAAATCAAGAATGGTCAGCGGGTCGATTCATCGTTTTATGATGGTGCGGGCGATCACACGAATCATGTGCATTGGGCTATGGCAGCGCCTCCCTCGTTGGATCGCATGCCAGGTGCGCTCGGCTACGCGGCACAGATGCCGCTGTCCGAACGGGACCAGATCGCGCAGGCCATCATCGATGAGGGCAAGCGCCGTGGCATCACACCCAACGGGATACGTGCAGCGCTCGCAACAGGTCTCGCAGAGTCCGATCTGCAAAACCTGCCCTACGGCGACCGCGACTCAACGGGTGTCTTCCAGCAGCGCGACAACGGTGCTTGGGGTACTGCGGAAGATCGTATGGACCCGACGCGTGCAGCCGGCATGTTCTACGAGCAGTTGGCGAAGTTCGATTACGAGAGCATGGATGCCGCAGCCGCAGCGCAACGAGTGCAGCAGTCGGGGTACGCGGACGGCAGCAACTACGCCGCACGCATGGCCGAGGCTGATGCATTGCTTGCAGCATCCGAAGCACGCGGTAGCGGGTACAACGCGGCAGGCTTCAACGGTGCTGCCAATGCGGACTGGGCTGAGAAGGACAAGCTCGCACTTGACTCCGCAATGGTCGCAGTACGCCAGGCTCAAGAGGACCGAGACGCAACGTTCGCGAACGACAAGAAGACGCAGGCTGACCGCGATCAGGCTGACATCAAGGTTGCACAGGCTGAGCAGAAGGTGCGTGATCTAGAAGCCAAGCGGGACAAGGCAACTGCATCGAAGGACGACAAGACGCCAGCACCGAACGCACCCGAGCTGACAACCAATCTCAGCGACGAAGAGATCGGTTTGAAGTCGGCAGAGTTGGCTGTGGAGAAGGCCAGGCTTGCACGCAACGAAGTGTATGCGGAAGCCGGTGTCACAGAAGCGGAGAAGCTCGATGCCGACCTGTCGTTGCAGCGGGCAAAGAATGCTCTCGATGCCGAACGTAAGAACCAGGCCGAGGGCGGGACAAGCGCCAACGGTGGATCAGCAACCGCATCAAACCCAGTCGATCTACTCGGCAACGTCGCCAAGTCGTTTGTCACAGGGCAGCTATCGGATGCATTGGGTGTCATCGGACTGAGCGAAGATATGGGCAGCATCGGCGCTCTCGTGACCGGGATAGCCAATTACAAGCCAGTCGACGGCAGTGAGGCCGCTACAGGCTTGAAGCAGTTGTACGGCAAAACATTCGCGGATCAACTGGGTATGGCAGCCGAAGTCAATCCTGACATGAAGTTCGACCCTCAGGAGTGGATGAAGAAGCTGGCGGATCAGTTGCTCGTGCCTGCTGTCTTACGCGACTCAGGTGGACCACTGCCGCACGGAATGGCAGCGCTCAACATGTCCGGCGACACAGAGCACGTCTACACCGGCAAGCAGAACAGCGACATGTTCAAGGAGCTGGCTTCGCTCCGTGCAGCAGTCGGCGGGCAGAACGGCAGTGGGCAACTCGATCTCAGCGAACTGAACAGACAAGTCAGTGCGCTGGCCGAGAACGCTTCTCGCCCCAACGTCACCTATCACACCGATTCGATTGCTGCCGCCATGCGCGAAGACCGCGTGAGGCAAACACGGCAGTCACTCACGTACTCGCGGAGGTGACGTAATGCCAAGAGCAGCCAACGCAGTATGCAACGAACTCGGATGCCCGCAGATCATCAAGTCCGGGCAAGGCAAATGCCCAGCACATCGACGGGCCGCCGACAAGAAACGCGGCACATCCACAGAACGCGGCTACGGCGCAGGACATCGACAGTTGCGCGCCATCTGGCAGAAACGGGTAGCAACAGGCACCGTCCTGTGTGCCCGCTGTCAGCAACTGATCGTGCCAGGCACACCGTGGGACTTGGACCACTCCGACGACCGCAGTGCCTACCTCGGACCGTCACACGCGACGTGTAACCGCGCAGCAGCAGGACGCGCAAGCCACCTGTACCGCTAGACAGCCCACACCGCAGGCCAGAGTGACACACAAGCGCTCTGGCCTGCGGCGAGGTGCTGCAACCCACCCTGGCACTGATCCCCACGCACACGCGCCCACGGGAGCCCCTGACCGAGGGCCGTCTGTGGTCGGACGGGTTCAAAACTTTGCGCAATACTGATCTAAGAGAGAGAAATCTAATGCCACTTGGCTATTCAACTGTCCGCGTAAACGTGGGCGCACTAATAATTGACGGTGTCGACTTCGATGATGAACCAGATGACGTGCCTGTTACTGGGACAATGGTTTTGACGCCGATGCTCGATCCAACACGGCCTGTGCAGGTGACTGATGGCGGTGTTGCGAAGATTAAGGCTATCGCACCGTTTTCGGTCGAGATTGGCCTGAACGGGGAGGTTTCGCACCGCAACCGGGACTACGTGAACGTTCCGGCTCCCACGTCACTCACGTCGAATTTGTCGATGTTGCAGTGGCGGGCCACTTTTAACGGTCTCAAGTTCGGTGCTACGGCGGTTACCTTGCCGCCCATCTACTTCTGGGCTGAACCTGGTCTAGAAGTGAACCTCGCGGATCACCTTAATGTTGGCCCGAATTCGACTGCGTTGCAGTTGTCTCGTGGTCCCCGCGGATTCGGTATCGGCGAGGTTGAGGCTGACGGAACTGAGTTGGTGTTTTTGTCGGAGGCTGATGGCGCACCTGAGGTTGGTCGTGTGACTTTGCCTCCTCAGGAGGCTGTGATTCCCGAGTACCTCAATAAGGCAGCACTCGACGGTAGTTATGCGCCCCAATCCGGTGACGGTTCCCCGGCTCAAACACTGACCACTGCTACCGGCCGCGCAATCGCGTTCGCCGTCGCCCTCGGATAGGAGAACCACTCTCATGGCTCAGAACCTGATGGCCGCGTCGAGCGGTCTCCCGTCCGTCCTGGTCTCGCAGCAGCTCACCGCAGCCGAGGTCACCCAGTACACGTGCCCCGCCGCGTCAGCCGCGAAGCTTGCTACCGCGACCGTGGTCAACACCTCCATCACGGCCACTACCGTCGCGCTGTCGATCGTCAAGAGCGGTGGCACGGCCGGAGTTGCGAACCGCGTAGCGACGTTCTCGCTTGCGGCCGGTGACTCGTCCGTTGTCACCGAGCTGGCGGGACACTTCCTCGGCCCCGGCGACTACGTCTCGGCCATCGCAGGTGCCGCGTCCGCGGTCACGCTCGTCATGTCCGGTGTGGTGTTCTCCTGATGGCGCGCCGGACACGTCAGAACCCGGCACTCGGGGCGCGCGACGCTGCAACACAGTTCGCAAACATCAACAATGCCGTTACGCCAACCGAGTTCCGCAAACGGTCTCAATCGACAGCCCTGATCAAGACCGTCGTCCCCGCGTATCAGGCTTCCCATGGTTGGGTCTCGTCGGGCGCGGGATTCGACGCTACGAACTCGAACCTCAACGACACCGCCGACGTGTTGCTCGGTGACCGGGCACTCAAGATCGTCAGTCTCACCACCGGCGCGGCAGCGGTCTACAAGACACTCGCGGCCCCGGTCGACGTGTCGGACTGCGACCTACGCCTGCGATTCAAGTACGACGACGCCAACCTCGGTGCCGTGCAGGTCACGGTCGGCAACTCGAACTTCTCGCAGGCATCGTCTCGGGTGGCGTTCACGACCGGTGGCACGATCGACTGGCCGTACCAGCGTGGCCGTTGGAACATCATCGACATACCGCAGGCCCAGTTCTCGGCGGGGGCCGTGTGGTCGGCCATCCAGCGCGTGCAGGTGCAGGTGTCACCGATCAACGACGCACCCACCACCGTGCACCTGTCGGGCGTGGAGTTCGTCAAGAGAGACCCATTCAATCAGGGTCCGGTCATCGTGTTCTCGTTCGACGACTCGTACATCGGACAGCACACCATCGCTCGGCAGTCGCTTCAAGATCGCGGCTGGAAGGGCACGCTGTTGCCGATCGTGGACCGCCTCGACTCAGGAGTCTCGGCGATGTCGACGGCGCAGGTGCAGGATTTGCACGACACCTACGGGTGGGAGGTCGGCGGGCACTCGTACTCCAATGCTTCCCACGCTCTCGGTATGCCCGCGATGTCGAGCGCCCAGAGGGTCGCGGAACTGGAGAGCATTCAGGCGTGGCAGGACTCGCTCGGGTTCCGGCCGTCGACGTTCGCGTATCCGCTGGGGTACTCCGACGCGGCCTCGCAGGCCGATGTCACCAAGTACTACACGACGGCGATGACGGCGTTCGCTCCGATGTTGGAGACGATGACACCGGCTCGCAGGTTCGCTATCCCACGAGTCAACGTCGGCACGCAGCAGGCGTCACTGGCGAGCTTGCTCACGTCGGTTGTTGCATCCAAGGGTTTGATGATCCTGTGCGTCCACGACATCGTTGCTTCGGGTGGAACGTCGAACGACATCACCACCGCGAACTGGAACACGCTCAT
Organism: Rhodococcus sp. NPDC080181; assembly: GCF_040702225.1. Classification (NCBI taxonomy): domain Bacteria; kingdom Bacillati; phylum Actinomycetota; class Actinomycetes; order Mycobacteriales; family Nocardiaceae; genus Rhodococcus; species Rhodococcus sp. NPDC080181. The sequence goes on along the minus strand of NZ_JBFBKN010000008.1, from coordinate 53,882 downwards.
CGCGAATGTCGAGACGGCGGTGTCGAACGGGGCGAAGATCCTCCGCGCGGACGAGGCGCTCGGCGGCATTCGGTAGGCCGTCCGAAAGGGTGCATAACGCGAGCAATGCACCTCCAAGAACCTGAAGGTGCATTGCCCAGCGTTGGTTAGGCGTCCTCCGCCCGGACGACACGCGCCTCAAGTTGAATGAACGCGTTGATCAGCGCCTTGATCGAATCTCTCGCGATGGCCGGTTGGTCACCCGCATTGTCGTTGAGCGCGGCGTCCATCTCGTCCAGCATCGACTTGCTGATTGAGAGGGAGTCGGGCATTTCTGCCTTGATGTCATCGAAATGGCCCACAGTGTTACTCCCTGAGGTTGGCGTAGTTTGCTGTCGAAGTAGCGGTTGTGACGTTCGGAGGCGGGCTACTCGTCGTCGGGGCTGTCCGTGATGAAGTACCAATCCAAAGCCCACGGATGCACAGTCAGAGAGATCGATCCGCGAGGATCATTGCCATCGACTCCTTCGATGACCACAGGATCGTGACTGTCAGTGTCGGGACTGTCGGAGTAGGCCAGTTCGCGCTTGAGCTTGTCAATGTCGACGCTTGGCTGAAGGCGCACGGTGTTCGCTGACCACGTAAAGAATTTAGGCATGGTGCGCATTCTGCACGAACTAGCGGGTAGACGGGGACGGTTCAGGCATCCGCTTCGTGCATGCGGATAGTTCAGACACCCCCACCCAGGCCCCCAGCCTCAGCGGCACACCGACGACACGACCTACGGTGAGGCGGACTTTTGTATGTACGTATCTGGGGGCTTATTCGGCATCCAGTGCGTTCGCCCCACCCCACACGCGACGCAGCTCGCGGACGAAGTGGTCAAGTTGGTCCTGGCTGGAGGCACCATCATTGCTCGATGTCGACAGGACAAGATCCGCCCCGTTGAGTGTCAGAGACCAGTTCGGGACGGTTGTCAGGACGTTTGATACGTACCTCGATGCGTCGGTTATCAACGTAAGCCGCTCAAGCGCGGAGAGCGGAGCCAGCCATGCAACTTTGATGGTCGGTTGAAAAGGGCCGGGTGCGTTTTGCTCGGATGCGGCCGTCCAATCTCGTGTTCCGAACCTTCCATCATCAAGCGTCGGTGAGTGCGCCTGAACGAATGCGATCTGTTTGGGAAGCAGCCAGAATGCGCGCCAGTTCGTTCGGCCGCTTGTTGTCCAGTGTTCTAGGAATGACGCGACCGGTGATTCTTCGCCTGCGAGGTCTAGTAACGGACCCTGCAATCCGATTGGGGCGGTGTCTGCGGCTGAAGCAAAGTGGTCGTCTACAGCTTGAATTCGTTCTTCCGTGTATTTCATAGCTTCTCCTCATTTTTGCCCTATGGATTGCCGTTTTAGCTATATGCGTTGGCGATGTTCCAAGATGCTGCACCGATGCCGGCTCCGAGCAGGCCGCCGATGATCGCACCGGGGACCGCGCCGATTACGAAGAAGGGGAGACCGGCCAGCCCGCCGAGGATGACGCCCGCGGCCGCGCCGATACCGCTTCTTACTTCGATGGTGTCACCGGGCGGAAGAGCGACTGGGGTGGTTTCGATCTGGCTTGATCCGGGTGTGTTGACGGGTGCCGCGGAGGCTGCTGTCGCTCCGAAGAGTGCGATGAGTGTGGCTGCAAGGATGGCGGCGATGGTTCTCAAGGGGAGTCCTTTACTGTTTGGGGTGCAAAGCGTAACCGTCAGTCGGGTTCGATCTAGGTTTTGTCGGTCATTTGAATGACTTCAGCTTGTGCATTCGCCTTTGAGCCATCGTGTGACTTCGGAGCGTTCGATGATCCAACGGCCTTTGTGCATGCGTTGGTAGCCGATGAGGTCACGTGACCAGAGTGCTTTGTAGATGTATTCGAGGTCGCAGCCGGCCAGGGCGGCAATCTCGTTGGGGGTCACGTACTGGGAGGAAGTGTCAATTTCCAAGGCGTATCCATTTGTCGAGTTCGGCGGGGTCGATGAGCCAGCGCCCTTTCGGCTTCTTGCGTTGAAACCCTTTTAGTTCGCCGGTGAGTAGTGCGTCGTAGACGAACGCTCTTGAGCAGCGGGCTTTCACGGCTGCTTCGCCGGGTGTCAAGTAATCGGTCACGATGTCAATGCTAGATGGTTCGTTTTTGGGCCATCTTGAGTGCTCGTGGCTAGACGCTTCAATGTTGTTGGCAACTTCAACACGAGAAACCTGCTGTTCGCGGTCAGTCGCCGCGGCTCCATGCGACGACATCTAGTCCATCCGTCTCGATGACGAATTCGCCTTCTCCGCGACCTTCATTGAAATACGCGTATAACCGCTCTGGCTCTACCTCGGCTGCGAAGACAACTCCTTCGCCGCGTCCGAGTAAGTCTCCGCTAGCGAACCTGGCAGCGATGTCACGGTTGTTCGTCCACGACATACCGTGTCTGTATTCGGGGGTTGCTCCCCGGTAGAGCGTCAACGGCTCAGTAGGTCGCTCCTGCGAAATTCCGTCCACGGTGTAACCGAAAGCCTCGAACATCGTCACCCACTCCTCTTTGCTGAGTTGAAAAGTGGGATACTCCGAGCCCACCCACGCAGCCTCTAGCGCTTCCCCGCGTGAAGTTGGATCTAGGTAATCGAATACGTACGACAGAATCGCCGGGAAGTCGTTTCTGCCCAAACTGTGCATGCTCATGACTTCCTTCCATGTAAGGTCACGGTCGGCCATCTGCGCATAGTCCAGCAAGGCATCGAATTGCTCTTCAGCGGAACCGCGGAACTTGGTGGTCGGGGTTTCGGTTCTCATTGTTGTGCCTCTCTTATTTATTGTGGTGAGCGTATTCATAGCTGCTTAGTGTTGGCAATGAAATCGGCAACAGTTGCCTCGTAATGGAGCAGAGTCCAGGTCAAGTTGCTGGGGACTAGCAACTTCTGAGTTGCCGCGGGCATCGACCCTACGGGGCTGCACGTCACCGGACGGAGCTTCGCCCTGTGTCTTGATGCCCCAGTGGAGCGCCCCAGTGTTAGCCCGCTGACCGTCTCATCCCACGACCTCTAGCCCTCCACGCACGTGAGCGTGAAGAGCTGTCGGTTGACCCTGCTGTCAATGATCAGTCGACGGCACGGCTCCACAAGCCTGGTCTTGGGGATTGTCAGCACACGCAACAGGAGGCCGCTGGTTAGCGTCGGGCAGGCCCAGAGAACGACGTAGAGCTACGTTCTGGGTCAGCGAGCGTTACGGCACTGAGGGCAAGTGACCGGCACAGGCGGCGGGGGAGCATTCACCGTCACCACACACTCACCGCATTGGTTGCAGCGAAGTCGAATCTTTCCGGTCAGGTCACTTGCGACTAGATCTGACATGGCTTGAGAGACGTGCTGAACAACGAGGCCATCGGCTGCCATGCCTGACGCTTCAATCGCACGGAGGTCGTCGGGGTCAATGCCGGCGACGTTGGCAACCTGTCCGATTGTCAGGTGGTGGGCGGTGCGCACAAGGTAGAGGGTCTGGCCGACGATATTGAGCTTGTCCAGCTCGTCGAGGATGCTCATGCGTGCCACCCGAGCGCCAACACGATCTGGCATGTGCCGATGAAGGCCGGGTAGATGCTGATTCCGGCAAGGATGGTGAGGGCGTAGGCGCGACTCAAAGCGTTCTTGTCGGTGGTCGTAGTTATGCTGCGGTTACGGTTCACAACGGGTACTTCCGTTCGTGGGTCGAGGTCTCGGTTGCGGGAGGGACGCCCGCGCCGGGACCGTCTTGTCAGGGCTTACAGTGCACAACCCTGACATTCACTGGGCTCGAGGCCGCGCCGCACGTTGCGGCCGTGATCACCAACCTGTCCGAGGACCTGGCTCTGGTCGACCGGATGCGTGATGCCCTCGCCGGCGAGATGAACCGTCGGCAGGAGTTGCTGCGCTCGGCCGGAAACTTCGCCAATGTGTCCGACTACGAGAAGGCGCGCGCAGCGGGAGCTGCTCTGGCGCCGTTGCCCGCTCTGTTCGTGGTGGTCGACGAGTTCTCGGAATTGCTCAGTCAGCAACCGGAATTCGCGGAATTGTTCGTGGCGATCGGGCGGCTCGGACGTTCGTTGCACATGCATCTGTTGTTAGCCAGTCAGCGTCTGGAAGAAGGCAAGCTGCGCGGACTCGACAGTCATCTGTCCTATCGAATCGGTCTGAAAACGTTCTCGGCCAACGAGTCACGTTCTGTTCTCGGTGTTCCCGACGCGTACCACCTGCCTGCTCAGCCCGGTGCCGGCTATCTCAAGTGCGATTCGGCCGAGATCGTCCGCTTCGCTGCGGCCTACGTGTCCGGACCGTACGTTCCGCCACGTTCGAGTGCGGGGGCACCCGCCGCGCAGGGCGTCGATATCCGTCCGAGGCCGTTCACCGCATATCCCGTCATGGTCGATCCCGTCGAGAACGACGTCCGTGTCGAGCCGGTGGTCGAACCGGATCCGGTCGAGAACGACGACACCGGCGCGACCGTTCTCGACGTCGTCGTCGGCCGAATCGCAGGTCGCGGTATGCCGGCCCACGAGGTATGGCTACCGCCGTTGGACAAGGCACCGACACTGACCCGCTTACTGCCTCGGTCGGTACTGAGCGGCGGCGTCGATGCGCTGAGCACACTTCGTGCTCCGATCGGCATCATCGACCGGCCGTTCGATCAGCGGCGGGATCTGCTCACCGTCGACCTGTCCGGTGCAGCCGGGCACGTGGCGATCGTGGGGGCTCCGCAGTCGGGGAAATCGACGGCCCTTCGGTCGCTGATCATGGCTCTGGCGATGACGCACACACCCGCTCAGGTTCAGTTCTACTGCTTGGACTTCGGGGGTGGAACGCTGGCCGGGTTGGCCGAACTACCGCACGTCGGATCGGTGGCCAACAGATTGGACGTCGACCGAGTGCGCCGGACCGTGGCCGAGGTCGCGGCTGTCGTTCGTCAGCGGGAGAAGACTTTTCGAGATCGCGGCATCGATTCCATGGTCGAGTTCCGGCGGCTGCGGGCGATGCAACCGGTCGATGCGAACGACCGGTTCGGCGACGTCTTCCTGGTGATCGACGGATGGCAATCCATCAGATCCGACTTCGAGAGTCTCGAACAACAGATCGCGACGCTGACGACCCAGGGACTGGCATTCGGTCTGCACCTCGTTCTGACGGCCTCTCGCTGGGCAGAAGTGAGGCCCGCGACGAAGGATCTGATCGGGACCCGGCTCGAGTTGCGACTCGGAGATCCGTCGGACTCGGACATCGGCCGAACGAAAGCCGCCAGTGTGCCGCAGGGCCGACCGGGCCGGGGCATGACCAAGGACGGTCTCCACCTGCAGATCGCACTGCCTCGGGTCGACGACCGTCGATCGGTGGCCGACCTGTCCCGAGCTGTCGCAGAGTCCGTCAGCGCGATCGCCGCAGCGTCCACGGGGTCGCCTGCCCCGCCGGTCCGCATGTTGCCGGAGATGCTCGAACGGTCGGAGGTGCTCGATCGACTCGCCGGCGCCTGGCCCCGCGACCGTGGCACCGTTGCGGAACTGAGGGTTCCGATCGGCATCGACGAGGCCGAGCTGGCTCCGGTGACGGTCGACTTCGCCGAGAACCCACATTTCGTCGTCTTCGGCGACAGCGAATGCGGGAAGACGTCCCTGCTGCGGGGGATCTGTCGATCTTTGGTCGATGCGAACCCACCCGATCGGGTGAAACTGATCGTGGCGGACTACCGTCGAACTCTCTTGGGCACAGTCGATTCCGAGCATCTGGCCGGCTATGCGGCCGCGCAGGCGACGTTGACGGCGATGATCGTCGATCTCGCAGGCAGAATGAGCAGGCGCATGCCGGGATCGGACGTGACCCAGCAGCAACTTCGCGAGCGGTCGTGGTGGGACGGGCCCGAGGTGTTCGTCGTCGTCGACGATTACGACCTGGTGGCCACGGCGTCCGGAAACCCGTTGTCGCCCTTGGTCGAGCATCTGCCACACGCCCGGGACATCGGACTGCACCTCATCGTGGCGCGTCGCTCGGGCGGGGCGGGGCGGGCACTGTTCGACCCGGTGATCGGGCGGCTACGCGACCTGGTGACTCCGGGATTGGTCATGAGCGGGAGCCGAGACGAGGGGAGCTTGATCGGCACCGTGCGTCCGAGCCCGATGCCGCCCGGACGTGGAGTGTTCGTCGATCGGTCCGGCCCCGCGCTCGTGCAGCTCGGACACTCGAGTTGACGAGGGCGCAGTGGCGTTACGCGGCTGTGCATCTGAGTCATTCGGAGATTTCTGTCGTCGCGTCCGGTGCGACGCTGCAGGGTCCACGCGAACACGTCGGATCCGCATACGCGGTATCGGAGGGTGGTCGTCTCGTCTTCGGGCGGGCGGGCGCGGACACCGAGGTCCCTCCGCTGCTGTGTCTCGACGATCGATCGATCCTCGTGGGCGGCGCAGTGTGGGATCGCGGCGAAGTCCTGCACGGGATCGTGTGGTCGGCGCTGCAGGGAGCCGGGATACACGACCGACTCGATCTGCTCGAGATCGCGTATCCCTCGACGTGGGGCGACGAGCGTCGAGAGCTCCTCCGAGCCGTGTTCGCCACGTCGGCGAGCGAGGTCGTCGTCGTGGAGACGGCGATCGCCGCGGTCGCGTCGGCAGGAGAACGCGCACCGGCTGCTGCGGTGGTGATCGAAGTGGGCACTCTCGACACGACGGTCGTTCTGGTGGACGAGGCAGGAACTCACGGCTGCGACATCGGTGCAGTACTTGCTGTCGGAGAACGAAACGACAGCTGGCGACGACGAGCCGACGACTACCTTCGATCGTCGGTGTCGCAATGTCCCGAGGACATTTTCATCGTGACGGAGTCGGGTTCGAGCTCGAGCCCCGCTGCGGAAGATCCGGCACGATGGCTGACCGGTCTCGACGTGGCCAGGTCTCTGTATCGACGTGCGGGAGCGGAGGTGGAGACTGCCCCGCCAGGTCGAGCCGCGGCAGGGCGCTCGGCGGCATGGCTCGACGAAGTGACCGTCGCGGTGCCACCTCCCCGAAGAAGCGGATTGCCGGTTCGAGCGTTCGGTGCGGTGGCCGCATCGGTCATCGTTGCCGGTGGTGTCGTTGCACTGACGTTCGTCCTTCGGTCTCCGGAAGAGGTGGCCGTCGCGACCTCGCCGCCGTTCGCGGTGCCTGCCACCCAGGCGGTGTCGACGACCGAATCCACCTCCGCGACCGAAGCCGCCCCCACGACCGAAACGACCTCGGCGACAGCAGTATCGGCGACGAGCGAGTCACCGTCGGTGATCCCGTCGGCGACGTTCGTCTCGGGCCGGGCGTCGCTGCGACTACCGGCGACCTGGACCAGGATGGAGGACCCGGCCCGGATGGTGTTGATTCCGCCGACAGCACCCGAGCGTCGCATCGTCGTCACAGTGCAGGAATTGGTGCCCGGCTCGACGCTCGAACAGGTTGCGTCCGAGCTCGGTGCGGCAGTCGACGCGCGTGGACCCGACTCCCCGATCGGATCGCTGGAGCCTGCCCGGGATTTCGGAGGTCGGGTGGGGATCTCGTACGTCGAGCGGCCGGCCGATGCGTCCACAGTGTTGTGGCGTGTGCTCGTCGAATCGGATGTGCAGGTGAGCATCGGCTGTCAGTTCGAGGGACCGGACTCGTCCGCGATCGACACCGAATGTGATCTGGCCACCCAGACTCTGGAGCTCGTGCCGATGCGTTGAGGCCGCCGCGCAGATTTTCGCCGTATACCGGAACCGAACCGAGGGGTGGCTGCGTCCAAGGAGATGTAGGGGAGTGAGCGGGCCGCACGCGGTCCCTCGGTCGAGCGTCATGTGCGCCGCGGGCGTACGTGGATACGAAAATCGAAGCAGAGGAGTCGAAGTGGGATATCCAGGGGGACCGGAATCTATGGGTTCGTCGAACGGCGTCACCGTCACACCGCAGGAGCTCGTTGCTGCCGGGGCGACGATCGAGGGCCTGAGCGTGTCGATCGATGCGTCGAACTCGGCCGTGCGTTCCATCGTCGAGCAGACCGCTGAGGCATGGGTGGGCAAGGCCGGCAAGTCGTTTCAGGATGTCATGTCGCAGTGGGACACCAGTGCCCAGAAGATGCGCAGCGCGCTCGAGCAGATCTCGGCGGACATCAAGACCAACGGCCACGGCTACTCCGATGCGGACGACGACAACGTGGCGGCTGTGAACCAGGTGGCGGGATCGCTCGGTTCGGGACTGACCACGTTCAACTGACGGCACGACCGGCCACCGAACGGCCGACCACACGACCGAGCTCTATCTAGGAGACTGATTCGACATGAAGTACGACTTCGCTCAAATCGCGGCGTTGACCGAGGCGATGAACAAGCAGGCGAACGTGACCAAAGACCTTCTCGCCGACGTGGACGGCACTGCGAAGAGACTTTACGAATCGTGGGAGGGCGACGCGATGACGTCCTACTACGAACTCCAGCGTCAGTGGAACTCCGCATCCGACGAGCTCAATCTCATTCTGTCGAGCCTCGTCGCGGCCGCCCGCACCGGCGGCGAGGCCATGCACGGGGTGGAGATGGCGAACAAGGCGCGCATGGCGCGCTGACCGTCGACCACGAGCGTCGTATGCCCCGATCGGCACTTGTCGGTCGGGGCATACGACTGTCGAGGGGGCGCGACACCTGGCGTGGGTTGCGGTGGCGGTGTGTACTGGACGGATGACGGATTTCGGGACGGCGATCGATGCCGAGCGTTCTCGCGCCGAACACCGCCTGCACTCCCTTCGCGACGAGCTCGCGTCGGTCATCGAAGGCAGCCGGTGGACCACCGACGACGACGAACACGACCCGGAGGGTTCCACCATCGCCTTCGAGCGTGCCAAGATCGCAGCCCTGATCTCCGACACCGAGTCCGAGATGCGCGAGCTCGACGCCGCGTCCACGCGGTGGGATCTCGGGACGTACGGCACGTGCGAGCGGTGCGGAGAGTCGATACCGGCGATCAGGCTCGAGGCATTGCCTGCGGCCCGCCGCTGTGTGCGGTGCGTTCGCCTGTCCTGAGCCGGTCTTCCGCGTCGGAGGCGTTTTGACCTGGGTGCCGGCTCCCGGTATCGTTCCCCGTTGGCGTGTATGGGCTCGCCGCATTTTTCGATGCGCAGAGCTCTTGTCCTCGGGTCTCAACTGGCCGCCGAGGGCATCCACACGTCTTGGCCAGCAGCGACATCATGAAGACAGGAATTTTCTGTGTCTACTTACGCCCCGAAGGCCGGGGACACCACCCGGACGTGGCATGTGATCGACGCCACGGACGTCGTGCTCGGACGCCTCGCCGTCCAGGCCGCGACACTGCTCCGCGGTAAGCACAAGCCCACCTACGCACCCAACGTCGACGGTGGCGACTTCGTCGTCATCATCAACGCCGAGAAAGTTGCCATCAGTGGCAACAAGCTCGATGGCAAGTTCCACCACCACCACTCCGGCCATCCGGGCGGTCTGAAGTCGCGCTCGACGCGTCAGGTGCTCGAGAACAACCCCGACCGTCTCGTGGAGAAGGCCGTTGTCGGCATGATCCCGAAGAACAAGCTCGGAAATGCCATCGCGAGCAAGCTGAAGGTCTACGCGGGACCGAACCACCCGCATGCCGCTCAGCAGCCCGTTCCGTTCGAGATCAAGCAGGTGTCCCAGTGACGGCGCCGGAGGGAAATGACGTGACGTCGCAGGAGAACATCGAAGAGATCGCCGCCGACGAGTTCGTGGCAGTGGAAGATCCCGAGGTGGCCACGGAAATCGAAGCTGCTGCAGCTCCGGCCCCCATCGTGTTCGATCGCCCGATCCAGACCGTCGGCCGCCGCAAGGAAGCCGTCGCTCGTGTTCGGTTGTCCTCGGGCACCGGTGGATTCAAGCTCAACGGCCGCACCCTCGAGGATTACTTCCCGAACAAGGTGCACCAGCAGCTGATCAAGGCTCCTCTGGTGCTGGTCGACCGCGCGGAGTCCTTCGACATCGTGGCACTGCTGCACGGTGGCGGACCGTCGGGACAGGCAGGCGCGCTGCGTCTGGCCATCTCGCGTGCGCTGATCGAGCTCACCCCGGACGATCGCCCGGCTCTCAAGGCCGCCGGCTACCTCACGCGTGACGCGCGTGCGGTCGAGCGCAAGAAGTACGGCCTGAAGAAGGCCCGTAAGGCGTCGCAGTACTCCAAGCGCTGACGCGTCTTACCCGTTCCATCCTCGAGGGCAGGCTCCAGCAAGATCGGATGCCTGCCCTCGAGGCATTTTCCGACGATGTTCTCTCTGTTCGAAGGGGTCTTCATTCATGGCGCGATTGTTCGGCACCGACGGAGTGAGGGGACTCGCAGGCGGGGTCCTGACGGCAGAGCTCGCCATGACCATCGCCCGGGCTGCCGCCGCCGTGCTGGCACCGGATGTCGACGGTGGTCGACGGACAGCGGTCGTCGGCCGTGACCCCAGAATCAGCGGTTCGATGCTCGGTGCCGCAGTGTCGGCCGGGCTCACTGCCTCGGGTGTCGACGTGATCGACGTGGGCGTGCTGCCGACCCCCGCGGTCGCCTACCTCACCGGCGAATACGGCGCGGCGCTGGGCGTGATGATCTCCGCCTCGCACAATGCGATGCCCGACAACGGAATCAAAATTTTCGCCGCAGGCGGGCACAAGCTCGACGACGACATGGAAGATCGCATCGAGGCGTTGCTCGGGGTGGACGGCCGCACCGAGAAGCCGGTCGATGTGACCGGCGCTGCCATCGGTCGCATCGACGTCGCTCCCGACGCTGCCGAGCTCTATGCCGGGCACCTCGTCGCACCGCTCTCGCACCGACTCGACGGTGTCACCGTCGTGGTGGATTGCTCGCACGGTGCAGCCTCGACGGTCGGACCGGAGATCTACCGCCGGGCCGGTGCGACGGTCGTGGCGATCAACGCCGAGCCCGACGGGCTGAACATCAACGACGGGTGTGGTTCGACGCACCTGGAAGGGCTGCAGAAGGCTGTCGTCGAGCACGGGGCCGACCTCGGGATCGCGCACGACGGCGACGCCGACCGCTGCCTCGCGGTCGATGCCTCCGGTGCGGTGGTGGACGGGGACGCGATCATGGCTGTGCTGGCCATCGCGATGAGTGAGAACGGCACGCTGACCGACAACACGTTGGTCGCCACCGTCATGAGCAATCTCGGGCTCCACATCGCGATGCGCGAAGCGGGAATCACGTTGCGTACCACCGCGGTCGGTGATCGATACGTCCTCGAGGAGTTGCGCCGCGGAGGGTACGCACTCGGTGGTGAGCAGAGCGGACACGTCGTACTCCCTGCGATCGGGACGACCGGCGACGGGATCGCGACCGCACTGCGTGTGATGGAGCGGATGGCCCGGACCGGACGCACCCTGGCGGATCTGGCGTCGCCGATGCGCACGCTGCCCCAGGTGTTGATCAACGTACGTGTCTCGGACAAAGCTGCGGTGGCGTCGGCGCCGTCGGTGTCGGACGCCGTGGCCGTCGCCGAGCTCGAGCTCGGCCAATCGGGGCGAGTTCTGTTGCGTCCCAGCGGGACCGAACAGCTCGTGCGAGTGATGGTGGAAGCGTCGGAACTCGACGTCGCGACCCGGCTCGCCGAGGAGTTGGCGGGCCGGGTCGCGGCGGTCTGATCGTCAGGCAGTGTCCGATCGTCAGGCGGTGAGTGCTCGCAAGGCGGTGAGCTGCGCGACGCGTCCTGCGGTGTCCTCGGCCAACGGTGCGACGTTGAGTGTCGTCACGCCGGCTTCGGCGAAGGCTGCCACGCGCTCCTTGACGTAGCTCTCCGGTCCGATGAGATTCACCGAACGCGCGAGCTCGTCCGGAACCGCCGCTGCTGCTTCCTCTTTCTTGCCGGCGAGGTACAGGTCCTGAATCTTCTCGGCCTCGGCTTCGTAGCCGTAGCGCTGAGCAAGGGAGTTGTAGAAGTTCTTACCCTTGGCCCCCATGCCGCCGATGTAGAGCGCCAGGTGCGGCTTGACCCAGGGGAGGTACTTGTCGGCGTCCTCGCCGATGGCCAGGGTGGGACTGGCGAACACCTCGAGTTCGCCGAGTGACGGATCGCGTTTGGCCTTGCCTGCGGCCAGCGATTCGCCCCACACGTCGGCTGCCTTCTCCGGGAAGTAGAAGATGGGCTGCCAGCCCTCTGCGATCTCTGCGGTGAGCTCGACGTTCTTCGGTCCGAGAGCGGCGATGACGACCGGAATGCGTTCGCGCACAGGGTGATTGATCAGCTTCAGTGGCTTGCCCAAGCCGGTTCCCTTGTCCGCCGGCAACGGGATCTGGTAGTGCTTGCCCTGATACTGCACTTTTTCTCGACGCCACACCTGGCGGCAGATCTCGATGACCTCACGGGTTCTGGCGATGGGTGCGTCGTACTTGACGCCGTGGAAACCCTCGACGACCTGTGGCCCGGATGCGCCGAGTCCGAGAACGAAGCGCCCGTCGGAAACGTAGTCGAGGCCGGCGGCCGTCATGGCCGTCAGCGACGGCGTTCTCGTGTAGATCTGGAAGATGCCCGACGCGATCTTGATCGTGCTCGTCTTGGCCGCAAGGAACCCGAGTTGACTGACGGCGTCGAAAGAATAGGCCTCGGGCACGAAGATGATGTCGAGGCCCGCCTTCTCGAGTTCGGCTACCTCGGCAACGGTCTCGGTGAAACCACCGCTGTAGTTCAGCATCGTTCCGATGTGCATGGGACTCCTCGTTCTCGAGTAGCTGGTGGAGCTGCTCGGTTGTCTGTTACCGACGTTTCGTATCGGGACGTTACCGCTCGCCGGGGAACCGATGGGAGTCGGCGCACGTCATAGAGGGAAAGGGGCACTTCGAGCGGGAACGGGCGGGCGATGAGCGACGGATTCTGGGTGGACGCGGTCCGCGTGCGCGAGGTGGCGAACTCGATGACGGCGTCGGCGGAGGCCCTGGGCACGGCGGCCGATTCGATCGCATCACCGGGATTCGGTACCGCCGCCGCAGGACGGAACTACGGAGACCTGGGCGCGGCCTATCTCGACGCCCACTCCGGGCTCGGGCGAGCCGTCGGGGTGTGGCGATCGTCGGTCGACGACATCGCGGATGCCCTCGTCGCCGCGATGAGCGCGTACGAAATACAGGACGACGCCGGTGCCCACGCGATCGACTCGTTGCGGTGACTGTTTCTTCCACCTCGCCCGCCGAGGCAGCATCGGTCGACGAGATTCTCGACGCCAATGCCGTCGGGCTGCTGTACTTCGAGCGTTTCCTGCCGTTGGCCGAGCGCGTGCCCGGCAGCGAAGTCCCGCGCTACGACGAGGTGTGTGCATGGTACGACGAGCAGCGCGGCCTCAACCTGGATGCTTTGACGTCCGACGCAGATGCGGTCGGGGCGATGGCTGCGGCGCTGAGCGAACAATTGGACGAGCAGGCGCAGCTTCTGATCGTTCTCCGACTGCGGTGGCACGGTGACGCCGGTGAGACGGCGCAGCAGTACGTGGGCACCGAGCAGGAGAGAGCAGGAGTGCTTCTCGACTCGGTCGAGGATGCGCTGCAAACGATGTACGCGGCTGTGGACGTACTGCGTGAGGCTGTGACCGACAAGGCCGAGCTCGTCGGAAGCCTCGATACCGACGCCGTGGAAGGACACGATCCCGACCGAACCGATGCGCTTCTGCTGGCCTCGGGCATCGAGTGCGTCCCGGTCGACCGGGCAACCGTGTTCGCCCGCCTGGCACCGGCGTTTCCGGAATGGGCCGAGCGATTCGCGCGAGCAGACGTATCGGACGAGTTCGCGGCCGAGGTCGCCGACCGGTCTCGAGAATGGATCGAGGGCGAGTTCGTGCCACATGTGCAACGCACGTGTGCCGCAATGTCGTCTGCCTGCACGGCCACGGACACGGCCGTTCGAGAGTGCTTGGCCCTGGTGGTGAAGGTCATCGAGGAAGTCGTCCACCCCGTGTTCGACGAGCTCGACGAGCGCAGCTGGGTGCCGCTGGTTGTTTCCGAGCACTCGAGCGAGCGGTCGTCGCCCGAGAACTCCCCAGCGGCGGTCACGGCCGGAGCCGGGGGAGATGCAGCCGTCACCGGACCCACATCGACAGCCCAACCTCCGTCCGAGGTGCTGGCCTCGGCTCAACCGGCACCTGCTCCGGATACACGTGCCACCGGTCCCAAAGCGTGGGGCGAAACCGAGAACGACAATGGTCGCGAAGACAGTCGGGTCGATGCAGTCGCCGGACTCGTCGACGGCATTGTGGACGGCATTGTGGACGACATCGTGGACCGGGTTGTCGAGGCGCTCGGTGACACGACCGGCGACGGGAGTGTCAGTGACGAGACCGATGCCGACCCCACCGCAGAATCCGGCCCCACCGCAGAACCCGACCCCGCCTCAGAACCCGACCCCACCGCAGAACCCAATCCGACTGCAACGCTCGATGATCCGCCCGCTTCGATCCCGTCGCCGGAATTCGGTGATGCATCGAAGGTCGTCGGCGAGCGCGGCCATCTCGAGGCCGAACTCGACGGCCATCGTGCCCGTATCGCGCTCGAACACGATGGGGCCGTATCGCTTCGACTCGAGACACCGGGCCTCGGGGTGCGCACGTTCGAGTTGCGCGTTGGTCCCTTCGGGTTGCCGGAGATCGTCGAAGTTCCCGGGACCGTCGACCCGAGCGGTGTCGGGGTGTCGAACCGGTCTTCGGCGACCGTGGAACCGCCGGAGCCCGCCGCGGGGGATCGAACCACACCCGATGCAGAACCCGAGATCGAACCGGCACCTCCTTCTGCCGAGTCCGGCGCTCCCGAGCCGAACACAGCGACCTCACCGCCGGTGGATGTCGCACCGGCCGACGAGCCGCAGGTGGGTAGTGAACCGACGGACTTGCAGCCCGCATCGACCGCGGACACTCCGGAGGTATGCGTTCCTGAAACTTCGGGCGAGGAGCGCTCCGTCCGGCAGGGCTCGAACGAGACTCATGAGGTACCTGCAGCTCCCGTGGCCCCTCCGGTCACCGAACCTCAGCCCAGCTCGGCGGGGTCCGGCGCGGGCTTGAGCGAGGCGGGTGCACTGTGAATTCGGACCCCGCGTGGCGTCGTGAACTGCACCGTATTCGCGACGCGCATCGGTCGGCGATGGCGGATGCCGCCGAACGGCTACGAAATCCAAGAGAACCGGCGAGAACCGATGTGGGGCAGGGGGTTTCGGACCCGTTGAGCGGAAGCGACACTCGGTCGGCAGCGGGCTCGGTTTTGCGCCCGGCTCACCTGGATCGGCGGCACGGCGCACCACACGTCGAACCGGACCCCGACGAGCAACCCCGATCGTGGCTGGTGTGACGACGCCGAACCCGGAAGGGTCAGCCGCGTCCCAGTAGAGCCTTGATCGAGGCGGTCGCCTTTGGCTTGGGCTGCTCGGTCAGCGGCGCGTGAGGATCGACAGCACGGGTGCCGGCGATGTCGCCGTTCGTTCCGGCCAATTCCTCGTAGTCGGAGTCGCCGGTCAGGTGGTAGAGCAGAAATGCGGTCAGTGCAGCGCGGGTGCGTTGCTGGGTCTTGCGGTCGGAGCTGTTGACTCCCAGTGCGCGGAGCATTCGCCGGCCTTCGACGAATCCGTCTGCCGTCGAGCCGTCGATCCGTCGGAGGACGGACGGTCCGTGCCAGGCCTGGGCGAGAGCCAGTGAATTGTCGTTGAGCGAATCTGCGTTCGAGCTGTCGCCGACGACCAGTCCGGGCACGTCGAGGCCTGCGGCGGCGTCCTCGGACGACGGTGCCGTCGGTGCCGGAAACAGGGCGGCGACCGCTTTGACATCCGGTCGTCGGGAGGCAGCGAGTACGGCGGTCCCGGCGCCCATCGCGTGACCGACTGTGGCCAGATTCTCGGGATGCACGCTGATGTTGCCCGAGCCCAGGCGAACGCCGGTCATGATGTCGAGCACAGTGCCCAGGTCGGTGGCGAGTCCGCGGTGCGAGGGCACGAGGCCACGCTCGGTGTCGGGTGCTGCCACGACGAACCCCCACGACGCCAGGTGCTTCAGGGTGTCGGTGTAACTGCCGGGGCGGAGCATCCAACCGTGCGCGAACGCCACACCGGGCAGGCCGAAGCCCTCGGCCGGGGTGTAGACGACGCCAGGTTGCCCGGCCAGGGCCAGGTTCCCTCTGAGTACCTTGTGCGGGCCACGCTTGGAGAGAGCAGATGCCAGCTTCTTCGGTTTCGCCACGAGAGATGACGCTACCGAATGTGCTCGGGTATGGGGACGCCGGACACGGCGACCTGAGCGAATGGGTCGTGCGCGTCGTGCCGAGTACCCTGATGCACCATGTGCGGAATCGTTGGATATGTCGGCCACCGCCCAGCTTTGGGTGTGGTGGTCGAGGCGCTTCGGCGTATGGAATATCGGGGCTACGACTCCGCAGGAATCGCGATACTGGACGGCGCGGGCTCTACCGCGGTGGAGCGCAAGGCCGGGCGTCTGGCAAACCTCGAGGCCGAACTGGACGACATCGGCACCGATACGTTCGTCGGGACCACCGGCATGGGACACACGCGGTGGGCGACCCACGGGCGTCCGACCGACCGCAACGCTCACCCACATCGCGCCGCGTCCGGAACGGTGGCGGTGGTGCACAACGGCATCATCGAGAACTTCGGTCCGCTGCGTGCCGAACTCGAAACGGCGGGTGTGGAGTTCCTGTCCGACACCGATACCGAGGTCGCTGTCCACCTCGTCGCTCGGGCATACGCGGACGGGCCTACTGCGGGCGATTTCGTGGCCAGTGCGAAGGCAGTGCTGCGTCGCCTCGAGGGTGCGTTCACGCTGGTCTTCACTCATTCCGATCACGCGGACACGATCGTCGCCGCGCGTAGGTCGACCCCTCTGGTGCTCGGAGTCGGCGACGGCGAGATGTTCCTCGGGTCCGATGTCGCTGCGTTCATCGAGCACACGCGCGACGCCGTCGAACTCGGGCAGGACCAGGTCGTCGTCATCACGGCCGATGGCTACGACATCAGCGATTTCGACGGCAACGAGGCGCAGGGGCGTCCGTTCCGGATCGATTGGGACCTCGCGGCCGCCGAGAAGGGCGGCCACGACTACTTCATGCTCAAGGAAATCCAGGAGCAGCCCGCCGCCGTGGCCGACACGTTGCTCGGCCACTTCGACAACGGCCGGATCGTGCTCGACGAGCAGCGTCTTTCCGATCAGGAACTGCGTGACGTCGACAAGGTGTTCGTCGTCGCTTGTGGCAGTGCCTACCATTCGGGTCTGCTCGCCAAGTACGCCATCGAGCACTGGACCCGGCTGCCGGTGGAAGTGGAACTGGCCAGCGAGTTCCGCTATCGCGACCCGGTACTGGATCGGTCGACCCTGGTCGTGGCCATCTCGCAGTCCGGCGAGACCGCCGACACCCTCGAAGCAGTGCGGCACGCCAAGGACCAGAAGGCGCGCGTTCTTGCGGTGTGCAACACCAACGGCTCGCAGATTCCCCGCGAGGCCGACGCAGTTCTGTACACGCGTGCAGGTCCGGAGATCGGCGTCGCGTCGACCAAGGCGTTTCTCGCCCAGGTGACCGCGAACTACCTCGTCGGCTTGGCTCTCGCTCAGGCGCGCGGCACCAAGTACCCGGACGAGGTGGCGCGCGAGTTCGCCGAACTCGAAGCGATGCCGGAGTTGGTGCAGCGGGTGCTCGAGACGGTCGAGCCGGTGCGTGCGCTCGCGCGCGAGCTGTCGACGTCGTCGACCATCCTGTTCCTCGGTCGACACGTCGGTTACCCCGTCGCACTCGAAGGCGCGCTCAAGCTCAAGGAGCTCGCCTACATGCACGCGGAGGGATTCGCCGCCGGTGAGCTCAAGCACGGTCCGATCGCGCTGATCGAGGACGGCGTTCCGGTCATCATCGTCATGCCGTCGCCCAAGGGCCGTGCGGTGCTGCACTCGAAGATGCTCAGCAACATCCGCGAGATCCAGGCCCGCGGCGCTCGGACGGTCGTCATCGCGGAGGAGGGCGACGAAGCGGTCCGGCCTTTCGCGGACAGCCTCATCGAGATCCCGGCGGCGTCGACACTGCTGCAGCCGTTGCTCTCGACGATTCCGCTGCAGGTCTTCGCAGCCGAGGTTGCTCAGGCACGCGGCTACGACGTGGACAAGCCGCGAAATCTGGCCAAGTCCGTCACGGTCGAGTAGAAGGACCGGCGGGGCTCGACACACACGACGGCACGAGCGGGAGGACCTCGGCATGCGCGGCTACTACACACCCGAGCAGATCAGGAACGCCGAGGCTCCGCTGCTGCAATCGTTGCCCGACGGCACGTTGATGCGCCGCGCTGCGTACGGCTTGGCCTCGGTGGTGGCGCGCGAGCTCTTCTCGCGAACCGGCGGCGTCGCGGGGCGACGAGTACTGATACTGGTCGGATCGGGAGACAACGGCGGAGACGGCCTGTGGTCAGGTGCGTTCCTGCGCAGGCGCGGCGTCGCGGTGTCCGCGCTGCTGCTCGATCCGGACCGTGTGCACACCGAAGGTCTTGCGGCCCTGCGAGCCTCGGGGGGACGGGTCGTCACGGAGCCGGACGATCCGGACCTCGTCATCGACGCCATCGTCGGGATATCAGGGAAGGGTCCGCTACGTCCCCACGCTGCCGGGATGGTCGACCGGATCACCGCGCCCATCGTCTCCGTGGACATCCCCAGTGGCGTCGATGCAGAAACCGGTGAGGTGTCGGGACCGGCGGTGACCGCCGATGTCACCGTCACGTTCGGCGCTCGCAAACCGGTGCACGTGTTGGCCGTACCTCGTTGTGGCCGAATCGACGTGATCGACATCGGGCTGACCCTGCCGTCGCCCGAGATCGAGTCCTTCGAACCGGCCGACGTAGGCCGAATCTGGCCGATTCCCACCGCGTCGGACGACAAGTACTCGCAGGGAGTCGTCGGCGTGTTGGCCGGCAGTGCCACGTATCCCGGGGCTGCGTTGCTGTGTGTCGGCGCAGCCGTCGCCGCCACGTCCGGGATGGTTCGGTACGTGGGAAGTGCCGGCGCAGAAGTGGTCTCGCACCACCCGGAGGTCGTCGTCGCACCGGATCTGGATGCAGCGGGGAGGGTGCAGTCGTGGGTCGTCGGCCCCGGCTTCGGCACGGACGACTCCTCGGCGGACATCGTGCGTCGAGTTCTCGAATCGAATCTGCCGGTGGTCGTCGACGCCGATGCATTGACGATCCTCGCGGACAACGAGCAGTGGGTCGTCGATCGCACTGCACCGACGCTGTTGACCCCGCACGCCGGGGAGTTCGCCCGCCTGACCGGATCGGAACCCGGTCCCGACCGCGTAGCGGCCGTACGAGGCCTCGCCGCTCGGTGGGGCGTCACCGTGCTGCTGAAGGGCCGCGCGACGGTCGTCGCCGACTCGGACGGCACCGCGTTCGTCAGTGACGCGGGCGGATCCGCCGCGTCCACCGCCGGATCCGGGGACGTGCTGTCCGGCGTCCTCGGTGCCCTACTCGCAACCGGAATGGCACCGTCGACCGCGGCCGCGTGCGGAGCCAAGGTGCACGCACTGGCCGCAGCCCATGCCGCGCACGGAGCCGATGGCGAATTCGCCGCCCCGATCTCGGCGACACCGTTGTCGAACAGCCTGCGAGAAGCCATCCGGACGGTCCGCTCGGTCGCTGTCTGAGCTGCACCGGGCTCGCCGGCCGATCTGCCGGTGTGTCCATGAGTTGTGCCACCTGATCCGTGGTGTGTGCGGCAGGGATGGCACTATCGAATGTTGTGACTATCGGTAACGGCGACGTGGAGACCGATCCGCGGACGGATTCGGGTGCTCTGGCAACCGTCGATCTCGATGCCGTGGCCCACAATGTCCGGGTTCTGCAGGAATTCGCAGGCGACGCCGCCGTGATGGCCGTCCTGAAATCCGACGCCTACAACCATGGGGCAGCCCCCGTGGCACACGCTGCCGTCGCGGCCGGCGTGCACGAATTCGGGGTCACGACGATCGGCGAGGCCCTGGAACTGCGCGCAGCCGGAGTCACCGTGCCGGTGCTGGCGTGGCTGCACCGTGCCGATTCGGACTTCGGTGCTGCGATCGCCGAGGACATCGGAGTCGGGGTGTCCACGGCCGGCCAGCTGAACTCGGTCATCGCCGCAGCCAGGCGGACCGGTCTCACTGCCGACCTCTCGCTCAAGATCGATACCGGCCTCAATCGCAACGGCGTTGCGCGGGCGGACCTCGACGTCGTCCTGGATGCCACCGCGTCCGCCGTCGCCGAGGGGTCCGTGCGATTGACGGGGATGTTCTCGCATCTCGCCTGTGCAGACGAACCGAATCACCCGGCCAACGACGCCCAGGCAGAGCGGCTCCGCGACGCTGTTGCCCGCGCCGGCCGGCGCGGTATCTCGCCGGCCGTCGTGCACCTGTCCAACTCGGCGGCAACGCTGACCAGGCCGGACCTCGGTTTCGACATGGTGCGTCCGGGTATTGCGCTGTACGGCCTGTCGCCGGTGCCCGATATGGGAGATTTCGGCTTGCGTCCGGTCATGACATTGTCCGCGCAGGTGGCCCACATCAAGAAGGTGAACCGAGGTGAATCGGTGTCGTACGGATACACCTGGACAGCTCCGACCGACACCGTGGTCGCACTGGTGGCGCTGGGTTATGCCGACGGGGTCGTACGCCGACTCAGCGGTCGTTTCGAGGTGACCATCGACGGTCGTCGCTACCCGTCGGTGGGGCGCGTGTGCATGGACCAATTCGTCGTCGATCTCGGCGGCGACAGCTCGGGTGTCGCCATCGGCGACGAGGCGATACTGTTCGGGCCGGGGGACAGCGGAGAGCCGCACGCTCAGGATTGGGCGGATGCGCTCGACACCATCGGCTACGAGGTCGTCACCGGCGTTCGTGGACGTGTTCGACGTCGTTTCGTCGGCACGCGCTCAGGGGAGGCGACGAAGTAGGCCATGCTGGGATTGCTGGAGAGTCTTGCGATAGTGGTGCGGGAGACGGCGTTTCGATCCAACAAGGATCCGCTGGCGACCGAGAATCTCGACCTGATGGACGCCGATCGAGGCAGTATCGTCACGGCGGACGACGGTGTTCCGCTGGCGGTCCGTGAGGTGGGGCCGGCGGATGCACAACTGACCGTCGTGTTCGTGCACGGATACTGCCTGCGCATGTCGTCGTGGCATTTCCAACGACGTGCGCTCGAACAGCAGTGGGGTTCGAGCGTGCGCATGGTGTTCTACGACCAGCGCGGTCACGGCCGCTCCGGGGTGCCCAGTGCAAGCAGTTGCACCATCGGTCAGCTCGGCCTCGACCTCGACGCGGTCATCCGTTCGGTCGTGCCCAAGGGACGCATCGTTCTGGTCGGGCACTCGATGGGCGGCATGTCGATTCTCTCCATGGCGCGACAGCGGTCGTCCGTCGTCCGGCAGCGAGTGATCGGTGCCGTGCTGATCTCCACTACGGCTGCCGGCCTCGCACAGACGGGAGTCGGCCGCAGCCTGCAGAATCCGGCAGTCGATGCTTTTCGACTGGCTGTACGCACGTCACCCGGCCTGGTGCAATTCGGGCGAGGAGCGGTGCGCGCCATCATTTCACCGGTGCTGCGCGCGGCCTCGTACGGAACGCGGGTGTCTCCTCGGCTGGTGGCATTCTCGCAGTCGATGATCGACGACACCTCCGTTGTCACCATCGTGAATTTTCTCGAGACCCTCGAACTGCACGACGAGTCGGCGGCTCTGGCGGAATTCGAGAACATTCCGGTGTCGGTGGTGTGCGGCGACGAGGACTGGATCATTCCCTTCGCAAGTTCGGAGGCACTCACCGACGCTCTGCCGAAATCGGAGATGGTGCGGGTGCGTCAAGGTGGGCACCTGGTGCAGTTGGAGTTCCCCGAACAGGTCAACGGTGCGATCCTTCGCCTGGTGGCGCGAGCATCGGAGCCCAAGAAGAAGCGGTGGGGCGTTGTCTGATTCCGAGAGTCCACCGAACTCCCGGCTCGACCTGCCCGTCGAGGCCGAACTGGCGACGGCGACGGACACGGCCGAGTTCGGTGTTCGGCTCGCGGACATTCTGGTCGCCGGCGATCTCGTCGTACTCGACGGTCCGCTCGGTGCAGGGAAGACCGCGATGACCAAGGGGATCGCGGCGGGTCTCGGGGTGCACGGTCGCGTCACCTCACCGACGTTCGTCATCGCCCGCGAGCATCGACCAGGCGTGCGCCCCAACGGTTTACCGCCTGTCGCCCTCGTGCACGTCGACGCCTACCGTCTGGGTATGACGGGGCAGTCCGCGTTCGACGAGCTGGACGCGTTGGACCTCGATACCGATCTCGAGCACGCCGTCGTCGTCGTCGAGTGGGGCGAGGGCGTGGTGGAGACCCTGACGGATCAGCATGTCTCCGTGCGCTTGTCACGCGATCCGGAATCGGACGTCCGAAGGGTGAGTGCTCGACGGGTGAATGGCGATGCGCTCGGCCGCCCACCCGAGTGAGCACCGAAACCCGGCGCGCCCGTAACGACACTCGACGAAGCGTGCGATGCGGGTATCCCGGGTTCGTGGTGCCGCGGCTACGGGAGTGCTGGGTGCGGCCACCGGGCGGGTAGCCTTGATCCTCGTGCTCGTACTTGCCGTGGACACCTCGACCCCTGCCGTCACCGCAGGTGTGGTGCGGTTGTCCGACTCCGCTGCCGACGGGGCCGATGTCACCACCGTCGCCACCCGCATCAAGGTCGACGCGCGATCGCACGCCGAGGTTCTGACTCCCCACATCCTCGAGTGCCTGGCCGAGGCCGGCATCGTGGCTACCGATCTGGCGGCCGTCGTCGTGGGAGTGGGCCCCGGTCCGTACACCGGCCTGCGGGTGGGGATGGCGACCGCGGCCGCATTCGGTGATGCGCTCGGACTGCCGGTCCACGGTGTCTGCAGTCTCGACGCGATCGCGGCGGACGTCGACGAATCCGGTTCGCTGTTGGTGGTCACGGACGCACGTCGTCGTGAAATCTATTGGGCACGTTACGAAGCCGGGGTTCGGGTAGCGGGCCCCGACGTGATCGCTCCGGCGGAACTGGAGCACGGAGGTGTCGACGCTGTTGCCGGTTCCGCGTCGCATGCCGCACTGTTCGGGTTGCCGGTGCGTGACGTGCAGGCCCCGTCCCCGGCAGGTCTGGTCCGGGTGGCTGCCACCGACATCGGCAGCGGGACTGTACCGGGACCGCTCGTTCCGCTCTATCTGCGGCGCCCGGACGCGAAGACACTCGCCGAACGGGCTGCGGAGAAGGCCGCGCGATGACGGTGACGATCGAACCGATGACGGTGCACGACTGCGCACGATGCGCGTATCTCGAGACGGTGCTCTTCGAGGGTGACGACCCGTGGTCGGCAGACGCATTCGTGGCGGAACTGGCTGCGCCGCACAATCATTACGTCACGGCGAAGGAGGCCGGCGAGATCGTCGGTTACGCGGGAATCTCTCTGCTGGGGCAACCGAGCCGCGGCGCATTCGTCGCCGGTGAGGCCGAGGTGCACACCATCGGTGTCGATCCCGCGCACCATCGCCGGGGGATCGGCGGACGACTGTTGAGCGAATTGCTGCGCGTCGCCGACGATCACGGTGGGCCGGTGTTTCTCGAGGTGCGCACAGACAACGACCCGGCCATCGAGTTGTACCGACGTGAGGGCTTCGAGATCGTGGGTACCAGGGCGAAGTACTACCAGCCCAGCGGAGCCGATGCGTTCACCATGCGTCGGCCGGAGAAGACGGAGGCTGCCCGATGATCGTCATGGGTATCGAAAGCTCCTGCGACGAGACAGGAGTCGGCATCGTCCGCTGGCGCGACTCGGGTGTGTGCGAGTTGCTGGCCGACGAGGTGGCATCCAGTGTCGACGAGCACGCCCGGTACGGCGGAGTGGTACCCGAGGTGGCGTCGAGGGCCCACCTCGAGGCCATGGTTCCGACGATGCGCCGCGCTCTCGCCGCCGCCGACATCGATCGTCCCGACGCGGTCGCAGTGACCATCGGACCAGGCCTGGCCGGCGCCTTACTGGTCGGAGTTGCCGCTGCCAAGGCCTACGCAGCGGCATGGGACGTCCCCTTCTACGCCGTCAATCATCTGGGCGGCCACGTCGCGGTCGACACCCTCGAGCACGGTCCGATGCCGTCGTGCGTGGCACTTCTGGTCTCCGGCGGACATACTCATCTGTTGCACGTCGACGATCTGTCCAAGCCCATCGCGGAGCTGGGTACCACTGTCGACGACGCGGCCGGTGAGGCGTTCGACAAGGTGGCCCGCCTGCTCGGTCTGGGCTACCCGGGCGGTCCGGCGCTCGACGATGCGGCGCGCGAAGGCGATCCGACTGCGATTGCTTTTCCCCGCGGAATGACCGGCCCACGGGACGCTCGCTACGACTTCTCGTTCTCGGGGGTCAAGACGGCCGTCGCCCGCTTCGTCGAGGCACGTCAGCGGGCCGGAGATCCGATTCCGGTCGCCGACATCGCGGCGTCGTTCCAGGAGTCCGTTGCGGATGTGTTGACGATGAAGGCGGTACGCGCGGCGACCGACGTGAACGTCGACACCCTCGTTCTCGGTGGAGGTGCAACGGCCAACTCGCGGATTCGCTCGTTGATCGAATCACGGTGCGCGCAACAGGGTTTGACGCTGCGAATTCCGAAGCCGCGGCTGTGTACCGACAACGGTGTCATGATTGCCGCCCTCGGTGCTCACCTGGTTGCCGGGGGCGCGGCACCGTCGGCTCTGACAGCGGTGACGGACCCCGGCCTGTCGGTCGCGACCAGTCAGGTTCCCGGCTGAGCGTCCTGAGGGGGCTCGGAGGTTCGCGGCGCTGCCGTGTCCGGTGACGTCCGGGGCTCGACGCTCTGACCGGATACAGCAGGTGGTGGTGACCAGACCGTCGGCGGAGCGGTCAATTCCGGAGTGGAATCCGAGCCACGGACGACCGTCGTGGGAACGGTGATCGATCCGGTCGGGACTTCCGAGCTTTCCGGAACCGACCCTGCCGAGGGTCGAGGTGTCGGTCCTGGGCTGAGCTCGATCGGGCCGGACGGCGTGGTGGGTTCGGAGGTCTCACCCGGGGCCGGGGTCGGCTCGACAGGCGAGCTGGTGGTCGGCGCGGGCGTCGTCGTGGGCTCGGGCGAGACCGGCGTCGACGGCTCGACGGTGACGCTGGTGCCCGCGTCGGGCGACGACGACTCCGGTGCCGGATCCATGGGCCAGTCGATCCGCGGGAGGTCGGGAGCAGGTCGCAACGTCGGCGTGGTGGTCGGTGCGGAGGACGCGGGGAGTCGGGACGTCGGACGCGAGGAATCGGCTGTGGTCGCTGCGGGGCCGATAGGGTCAGCCGAGTAACGGGTCGAAGTCGGCGTATCGCTCGGCGAGTAGCCCTCGGCTGCGGGTCGTCCTGCGTCCCCGGCTGCGACGGGTTCGGTGGCGCTACCGGCAGGGGACACGCTGGGGTCGTCTGCCGGGGTCATCGTCTGCAGCCCGTAGGCGAGGACCAGCCCGCCTGCGACGACGGCCGCCGCGATCGCACCCGAGTAGCGACCCATCCGGCCCGCAGTCCGGCGTGCGGCCGAGACCAGGGGGTAATCGTTGTCGGTCACCGATGCGGCGACGACGGCCGCGCCCACAGCCAGCACGGCATCCGGCTCGGGGAGACGAACGATGCGTGCATGGAACGTGTCGGTCAGAGACGTGGCCAGCAGCGGGATGTGGGCACCGCCGCCGATCAGCACGATGGCCTCGGGTTCGTGGGTGCTTTCGTCGAACACGCTGCGCACGAACTGCGCTGCCTCGTCGAAGAGGGGCGATGCAGCGGTCTCGAATGCAGCGCGGCTCACGGTAAGCGGTACACCGCTGTATCGCTCGATGCGTGCTTCGTTCTCGTGTGAGAGCAGTTCTTTGATCGCCCGGTACCGCGCCGATCCGATTCCGCGGTCGTCGCGAATGTCGTCTCGCAGATTGTCGAGCGTCATGTTCTGAACGAGGTCCTTGACCAGTGCGTCGAGAACGACGCCGCCGATGGCCTCGGATCGGCCGTAGGACAGAACGACACCGTCGGTACGGCGGGCCACGGTCACCGACAGTCCACTGGCTCCCAGGTCCACCAGGGCGATGGTGTCGTACCCGTCGACCAGACCGGTGGTGGCCAAATGTGCCGACGCGGCGGCGGCTTCCGGAACGAGCCGAACGTCTCGCGTGGTGTGCGCGAGTGCAGCGCGGATGCGCGCCGCGTGTTCTTCGGTTCGGAAGGTGACTGCGATGGAATCGGGCTGCCGGTCGCCTGGAACGAGGGACGCCATCAGCTCGACCGCGGACGTCACGAGATCAACGACATCGATCTTCGCCTGGCGATCCGCCGAGACGGTGCGGTATTCGACTGCATGGCTGCCGTCGGATTCGACGGTGACCAGGGCTGCGCACACGCCCTCGGATCCGGTGGATACACCGACTCCTACCCGCATGGTGTACCTCCGCCCCGTTGTCCGTGTGTGGGAACCGTTCGGTTCCGCCGATGTGGTGCAGTGCCTCTTGTCTGTCGAGTCGTGGCACGGCTGTCGATCGTTATCGTTCGGACAGCTCCGTTATCGTAACGTTACCGATCCCGTTGCGCGACCGTAATAATCTGCTCGGTCGGTTACTTCGCAGGCTCGGGTGCGGCCTCACCTGCACCTTCGGCAGTGTCGCGGCGTCGAGAAAAAAAGTGCGGAAATCCCCGTGTCGCGTGCCGAGGCGACCGGTGCGGGTCGGGTGGAAGTGCGATCCGGCCGAGTCGGTCGCCCGAACGCAAGCCTGGCGAACCCAGCCCTTGAGTGCTGGCACTCTCGTGTATAGAGTGCTAGTTGGCACCGAGCGAAGTCCCGGCACCCGCGACGACGGGACCGAGTTTCGTGCCGAGTTTGTCAGGACCGCACGAGAAGTACTTACACACAGCTGTCCGGGGATCCGACCCCGGACGCGTACCCCATAACTTTGGAGGGCTCAACGTGGCGAGCGTGAAAATCAAGCCGCTCGAGGACAAGATCCTCGTCCAGGCCAACGAGGCCGAGACGACGACCGCCTCCGGTCTGGTCATCCCCGACACAGCCAAGGAGAAGCCCCAGGAGGGCACCGTCGTCGCCGTTGGCGAAGGCCGTGTCACCGAGAAGGGCAACCGAATCCCGGTCGACGTCAAAGAAGGTGACACCGTCATCTACAGCAAGTACGGCGGCACCGAGATCAAGTACGCCGGCGAGGAGTACCTGATTCTGTCGGCACGCGACGTGCTGGCAGTCATCGCCAAGTAGGCCACAACGCATCCCGCCCCGGAATCCGATTTCAGTGTCGGTCCCGGGGCGGAGTGCGTTCGATCGAGTTTCTTTACTCGAAGGAGTAACACCGAAACATGGCAAAGCAAATCCAATTCAACGAGGAAGCACGCCGCTCTCTCGAGCGCGGCGTCGACAAGCTCGCCGACGCAGTCAAGGTCACTCTCGGACCGCGTGGTCGCCACGTCGTCCTCTCCAAGGCCTTCGGTGGCCCCACGGTCACCAACGACGGTGTGTCGATCGCTCGTGAAATCGACCTGGAAGATCCGTTCGAGAACCTCGGTGCCCAGTTGGTCAAGAGCGTCGCCACCAAGACGAACGACGTCGCAGGCGACGGCACCACCACGGCGACCGTTCTCGCACAGGCTCTCGTCCGCGGCGGACTGAAGAACATCGCCGCCGGAGCCAACCCCATCGCGCTGGGCACCGGCATCTCCAAGGCAGCGGACAAGGTTGCCGAGGCACTGCTCGCCGCCGCCACCCCGGTCGAGGGCAAGCAGGCCATCGCTCAGGTTGCGACCGTGTCCTCGCGGGACCCCGAGATCGGCGAACTCGTCGGTGAGGCGCTCACTCGCGTCGGTGCAGACGGCGTAGTCACCGTCGAGGAGTCCTCGACTCTGCTCACCGAGCTGTCGGTCACCGAGGGCGTCCAGTTCGACAAGGGCTACCTCTCGCCGTACTTCGTCACCGACGTCGACACGCAGGAAGCTGTGCTCGAGGACGCCTACGTCCTGCTGTACCGCGAGAAGATCACCTCGCTTCCCGACTTCCTTCCGCTGTTGGAGAAGGTTGCCGAGAGCGGCAAGCCGTTGCTGATCATCGCCGAGGACACCGAGGGTGAGGTTCTGTCGACTCTGGTCGTGAACTCCATCCGCAAGACGATCAAGGCCGTTGCCGTCAAGGCTCCGTTCTTCGGCGACCGTCGCAAGGCGTTCCTCGACGACCTCGCAGTCGTCACCGCAGGCCAGGTCATCACTGCAGATGTCGGCCTGAGCCTGAAGGAAGCCGGCCTCGAGCTGCTCGGCCGGGCGCGTCGCGTCGTCGTCACCAAGGACGAGACGACAATCGTCGACGGCGCCGGCTCGCAGGACGACATCGATGCCCGCGTCGGCCAGCTTCGTCGCGAGATCGAGAACACCGACTCCGAGTGGGATCGTGAAAAGCTCGAAGAGCGGCTCGCGAAGCTCTCCGGCGGCATCGCCGTCATCAAGGTCGGTGCCGCAACCGAGACCGAGCTCAAGGAACGCAAGTTCCGCGTCGACGATGCAGTTGCAGCGGCCAAGGCTGCAGTGGAAGAAGGCATCGTTCCCGGCGGTGGCTCCGCTCTGACTCAGGCCGCGTTGTCGCTGGCCGACGATCTCGGCCTCACCGGTGACGAAGCCACCGGCGTCGCAGTGGTGCGCACTGCACTGAACGCACCGCTGTTCTGGATCGCCACCAACGCCGGCATCGACGGTTCCGTCGTCGTCAGCAAGGTGGCCGAGTTGCCGAAGGGCCACGGTTTCAACGCTGCGACCCTGACGTACGGCGACCTGCTTGCCGACGGTGTGGTGGATCCGGTGAAGGTGACCCGATCTGCCGTGGTCAACGCCGCATCCGTCGCGCGCATGATCCTGACGACGGAGAGCTCCATCGTCGAGAAGCCCGAAGAAGAATCCGAGGCCGCAACCGGCCACGGACACGCTCACTGATTTTCGGGTAGTACGACGAAACCCCCAACCCGAACGGGTTGGGGGTTTCGTCGTGTGTGCAGCTGTGAATGTCGTGTGCTCAGACCGCGATGCGACGGCGGTTGTGCCGGGCGTGCAATTCGCGCTCCGTCTCGGACATCCCTCCCCAGATGCCGTACGGCTCGCTGACGTTGAGTGCGTGGGTGCGGCACTGAGCGAGTACCGGACAGCTGCGGCACATCTCTTTGGCGCGCATCTCTCGCTGTGCTCGCGCCCGACCCCGCTCGCCGTCGGGGTGGAAGAACATGGACGAGTCGACGCCACGGCACAAGCCGTGCATCTGCCAATCCCAAATATCGGCGTTCGGCCCAGGGAGGTGATTCGGCTGCGGCATGGAAACTCCTAGGGTGGTGTGGCTTCGACGGATTCGTGATCCGAACAGCGACAACGTTATGTGGGTCGACGAAATCGAGTCAATAGAGCTCGATCGTGGGCAAATGCATAGCGGGAGGGCGAAGAATTAACACGCTCGATATTTACTTCGAGCCGCTCTCATGTGTGCGCCTCCGGTTGAGAAATCGGCCGAGTCGGGAGACGATGCTCATGGCACGACGCGGCGCAGGATCGACGGTGACGTGTCGGCGCGAGCCGGTGCCGCTCCGAATTTCACCGCGCGTTTCTCGAAGACCTGCAGCTCGAAGGTGTTGTCGCAGAGCGTCGAGCGGTGGCGGGCCGGGTTCGGCGTCGCTGCACGAGCGGCCGAGCGGATCGAGCGAGGAGTCGGTCGTTGTTGCCGAACGATTCCGATCGGCGGTGTCGAATGTGCCCGACGCATTCTTCTCCGACTCCGATAAACGACCCGCCGTTTAACCCATTCGCCACACAGCGTTCAGACAACTGTTTCCGAAACAACACCTATTCACATTGTTAATTCTGTGAAAACTGCAGCGGCGTCCTGAAAGGTCGTCGTGAATGCGACAGCCGTCCGGCGCGACATTCGCATTCGTCGTTGCGTGTCCGTCGTTCTCGGTCGGCCGACTCGCGTGCCTGCAGTCCGTCCGTGGCCATACCCTGACGTCGTGCACAGTGTTTCGAAGTCCTCGCCCGTCACCGGAGAGTCCGACTGCATCGGACTCGAGCTGAAAAAGGCGGCGTTCGGAGCAGACCCCGGTCGAACCGACCTACCGGCGGCCACCGGTGCGCGGCAGAGTTGGTACCGCGGTGTCGCGCTGGCCGGCCAGGGTCGGTACAACGCTGCCCGGGTCGAGCTCCGGCGGTTCCGGCCGACGTCGCCGGCGCTCGAGTCCCTGTACGAGTCGACCAGGGCGTCATGGCTACGCCAGGTCGGTCGGCACCGGCTCGCCCGCGGGTTCGACGGGAGGGCGGTGTTCCTGATCGGGCTCACCGGCGAGGCGCGAACGACGGACGCGGTGGAGGCGCGCAGTGATGCGCTGGTCGGACTGGCGGCGGATGCACTGGGGACCGGCCGATTCGGGTTCGCGGATGCGTTCCTGGCGCGCAACGCAGAGCTGCTCTCGGTGCGTGGCGGGTCGGATCTGTGGCGTCCGGCGCTGCGCGCGCACTGGGTGGCAGCCGAGCTGGCAATGATGCGTGGGGACGGCTCGGGAGCGCTCCGACACGCCGAGTCTGCTCGCGCACTTGCCGACGACACCGATTCGTTACGGCATCGCATCAAAACCGATCTGGTGATGGCCGCTGCCCTGAGCTGCGCCGGTGCGACCGAGCGCGCACGTGCAGGAGCCGTCGACGTGGCCTGCGCTGCGGCGATGCACGGTTTACTGCCCCTGCGCTGGGCCGCGACGATGCTGTGCGAAGGAACCGGGGGAGCGGATCCGAACATGGTTCCGGCGCGCGACCTGGGAGCCGCACTCGAACGACTGGGTGGATCCGCGGTCGGTTGACCTGGACCGTAGCCGCACACGGACCGAGCGGTTCGATTGTGGGCCGTCGGTATCGCTATCCTTGGTTCGTTCCACCACCACGTGGAAGCGCTCCCAGGCGGGTGCGTACCTGTAACGCGGGGAAATTTGTCGACGATGAACAGTGCGGGTGAGGAGTTGGACTCTTTCGTCGTTGCCGCAGCGCAAGGCGATCGACTGGCTCTGTCCCGGGTCTTGGAATTCATCCGACCACTCGTCGTCCGGTATTGCCGGGCTCGAGTCGGTTCGGCTGAGCGTGGTCAGCTTTCGGCCGACGACGTGGCGCAGGAGGTCTGTTTGGCAGTCATGACCGCCTTGCCGCGTTACCAGGATCAAGGTCGTCCGTTCATGGCATTCGTGTACGGCATCGCGGCGCACAAGGTCGCAGATGCTCATCGCAGTGCGTCGCGTAACAAATCGGACCCGGCCGCCGAAGTACCAGATGTCGTGTCGACAGAACACGGTCCGGAGCAGCGAGCTCTGGAATCCGAGTCGAGTCGTCAGATGACTGCACTACTGGACACCTTGCCCGCCAAGCACCGCGAGATTCTGGTGCTCCGACTCATCGTCGGATTGTCGGCCGAGGAGACGGCAGCTGCGGTCGGCAGCACTGCAGGCGCTATCCGCGTGGCTCAGCACCGAGCTATCGCAAAACTGAAGAACGAAGTTGTGAGAGCAGGTGAAATGTATGGCTAGGGACAATGGTCACGGTGGCACCGGTGAGACCCCGCGTCGCGGAATCTCGCGTATCGGAGAGCACGTGACACCCACTGGACCGAAGCAGAACGATCCCTATGCCGACATCGGCGCAGACGGTGGTCCCGTGGACCTCGTCGCCGTTCGTCGTGACGATGCCTTCATCGACGCGATCAGTGGTGACGGACCGATCGCAACCGATGATGCGGACGATTACCAACTCGCGCTCCTGCTCGCCAATTGGCGAGCGGACGTGATCACACCGTCCATGCCGGCCGGTCCTTCTCTCGACACCGTTGTCGCGGCCGTCGAGCGCGAGAAGATGGCTGCCGACATGGCGCGATCCAGCGCTGCGAACCGCGGGGGCCGGATGCGACTGTTGCGTCCTCTCGCCGGTGCCGCCGCCGCGATCGCGGTCGTGATGGGCGGTCTGGTGGTCATCTCGTACAACTCGACGCCCGAGGATCCGCTGTGGAGCGTCAAGTCGGTCGTGTTCTCCGAGCAGGCCGATTCGACTGTCGCGCAGATAGATACGACGTCGAAGCTGCAGGAGGCGGAGAACCTTCTGTCGTCCGGCGATGCCGACGCTGCCCGCGCTCTTCTCGACGGTGCATCGAACCGCAGTTCTGCGGTCATCGACGATGCTCAGCGAGCCGAACTCGACCAGTGGCTGGCCCGTTTGCTGCAGGAGTTGCAGGCCATGACGGTGCCGCCCGTGGTACCTCCGATGGGTGTGGCCCCGGCAGCCCCGTTGTCGGTGCCCAGCCAAGCAACTCTGGTTCCGACGGCTCCGGTGGAGACGGTTGCACCGGAATCCACCGCGGTTCCGAGCACGCCGAATCCGGAAACGACGACACCGGTCAGCCCGCCCGTCACCACGAGTCCGAGTCCGACGACCACCGACGTCACACCGACGGTGCTCGACAACCCGAATCAGCCGACGGCCACTGCCAGTGGCAGTTCGCCCGAGAACGGCGACCGCATGTCGGTTCCGTCCGGCGGAAGCTGAGCGACAGGCCCTGTTCGACGACGCAGACCGTGAACAACGAAGAAGCCCGACACGATGATCGTGTCGGGCTTCTTCGTTTGTCTGGGGTCTCAGCTCTCGAAACCGTCTCCGTGCAGAGCGTCGTTCATGGATGCATCGGCGAAACCACGGCAGTAATCCCACGTGACGTACGCGTCGGGCACCGGGTCGTAGGCCGGCTCGTGCGGGCGCACGGTGCCGTCGACGAGCAGCTGCAGCAGATTCGCACGCAGCATGTCCCAGTCGTGGTAGTGGTCCTGCTGGCAGTCCTCGCAGCACACGACGAGTCCACGGATACCGCGGTGGCCGAGGAGTGCCTCGTAGACAGCGAGGTCCGCCAAGTCTTCTTCTACGGCCAGCCGTTCTTGGGGATCGAGAGGCTGGCCGGGCTCGATTGCATCGAGGGCGGCCGACGGGTCGGCGGGGTCTCCGGCGAACGGATCCGGGGGTAGACCGGGAGGCAGTTGATCGCGCACGCCTCCACGGTACGCAGAACTGGTGGGTCTGCGCCAGCCGTTCGAGCGCGACATGCCGGACGATCCGTACCGCCGGACCCGTCGGGTCTTCGATTCGGTGCCTCCGAGCGTCCGCAGCGGGAGGCGTGCGCACTGATTGTGCCGCAGGCCGATACCATGGTTCCCGGCGCTGAACAGATGAGTGCAAGTGCCGAAACTCCATCCGTTCTCCAACACCGCACCGCGGTGCGCCTGCGAGCTCTCACCGGCCGCATGCCGCGCCCACGATGCAACCAGGCTCTAGGGAGGGCCAGATTCGTATGAGTAGTCCCGGAGCCCACGTCCGCACAGGCGGCGACGATCCCAACAAGGTCGCGATGCTCGGCCTCACGTTCGACGACGTCCTGCTGCTGCCGGCCGCTTCGGATCTG
Organism: Rhodococcus sp. NPDC080181; assembly: GCF_040702225.1. Classification (NCBI taxonomy): domain Bacteria; kingdom Bacillati; phylum Actinomycetota; class Actinomycetes; order Mycobacteriales; family Nocardiaceae; genus Rhodococcus; species Rhodococcus sp. NPDC080181. Next base: position 20,385 of record NZ_JBFBKN010000008.1, on the reverse strand, counting down.
ATCCCCAGCGCCGTGGACACGTCCAGTCAGATCACCCGCGAGATCAGGCTGCGAGTCCCGCTGGTCAGTTCTGCGATGGATACCGTCACCGAGGCGCGGATGGCCATTGCTATGGCACGTGCAGGCGGCATGGGTGTGCTGCACCGCAATCTCTCGCTGCACGATCAGGCGTCTCAGGTCGAGACCGTCAAGCGCTCGGAGGCCGGGATGGTCACCGACCCGGTCACCTGCAAGCCCACCGACTCGCTGGCCGAGGTCGACGCGATGTGTGCGCGCTTCCGTATCTCGGGGCTCCCGGTCACCGACGAGACCGGTGCGCTGGTCGGCATCATCACCAACCGCGACATGCGGTTCGAGGTGGATCAGAACCGTCGCGTCGCCGACGTCATGACGAAGGCACCGTTGATCACCGCGCAGGAGGGGGTCACCGCCGAAGCGGCCCTCGGCCTGCTGCGTCGCCACAAGATCGAGAAGCTACCGATCGTCGACGGCAAAGGCGCACTCACCGGCCTGATCACGGTGAAGGACTTCGTCAAGACCGAGCAGCACCCCGACGCCACCAAGGACCGTGACGGTCGTCTGCTGGTCGGAGCAGCAGTGGGCGTCGGGCAGGATGCCTGGGCCAGGTCGATGGCACTGACCGATGCCGGCGTCGACGTCATCATCGTCGACACCGCGCACGGCCACAATTCTCAGGTGCTCGAGATGGTCAGCAAGCTCAAAGCAGAGGTGGGCGAGCGCGTTCAGGTCGTCGGCGGAAACGTCGCCACCCGCGCGGGCGCACTCGCCCTCGTCGAGGCCGGTGCCGATGCGGTGAAGGTGGGCGTCGGACCCGGATCGATCTGCACCACCCGCGTGGTCGCCGGCGTCGGCGCTCCGCAGATCACCGCCATCCTCGAAGCCGTGGCCGCGTGCAAGCCGCACGGTGTGCCGGTCATCGCCGACGGCGGTATGCAGTTCTCCGGTGACATCGCCAAGGCACTCGCTGCAGGCGCGTCGACCGCGATGCTCGGATCGTTGCTGGCCGGCACCGCCGAGTCTCCGGGGGAGCTGATCCTGGTCGGTGGCAAGCAGTTCAAGAGCTACCGCGGCATGGGCTCGCTCGGTGCGATGCAGGGACGCGGGGGAGCGAAGTCGTTCTCGAAGGACCGCTACTTCCAGGACGACGTGCTGGCCGAGGACAAGCTGGTTCCCGAGGGGATCGAGGGACGCGTCCCGTACCGGGGTCCGTTGAACCAGGTCATCCACCAGCTCACCGGTGGGTTGCGCGCTGCCATGGGGTACACCGGGTCGACGTCCATCGAGCACCTGCAGCAGGCTCAGTTCGTGCAGATCACCGCGGCCGGTCTCAAGGAGAGCCACCCGCACGACATCACGATGACCGCTGAGGCTCCGAACTACACCACCCGATAGTCGTGTCGGCCCGTGTGGCCGATCGATTCGCTCTCGAAGTAGAAAGGTGCGCGCGTGCGCGACCTCGTTGAAATCGGCATGGGCAGAGAAGCCCGCCGCACCTACCAGCTGGACGACGTCGATATCGTGCCGTCTCGGCGCACCCGGTCGTCCAAGGAGGTGTCGACTGCCTGGCAGCTCGATGCCTACCGGTTCGACATCCCGGTGCTCGCCCATCCGACCGATGCGTTGGTCTCGCCTGCGTTCGCCATCGAGCTCGGTAAGCAAGGCGGGCTCGGGGTGATCAACGGCGAAGGGCTGTGGGCGCGGCACGCCGACGTGCAGGCCAAGCTCGATCAGTTGATCCACATCGCCGAGACCGATCTCGATCCCGACGCGCCGATCGCATTCCTGCAGGAACTGCACGCTGCGCCGTTGCAGCCCGATCTGTTGGCCGCCGCAGTGGGCCAGGTGCGTGATGCAGGCGTCACTGTCGCTGTACGAGTGAGCCCGCAGAACGCCCGTGCTCTGACGCCTGCGCTGATCGCATCGGGTCTGGATCTGCTGGTCATCCAGGGCACGATCATCTCCGCCGAGCACGTTGCGCACGGCGACGACGAGCCGCTCAACCTCAAGACGTTCATCGCAGAGCTCGACGTCCCCGTCATCGCCGGCGGCGTCAGCGATCACCGGACCGCGTTGCACCTGATGCGCACGGGTGCGGCCGGCGTCATCGTGGGCTACGGCTCCGTCGAAGGCGGCACCACCACCGGTGAAGTTCTCGGCATCGGTGTTCCGATGGCCACTGCGATCGCCGACGCGGCGGCCGCACGTCGGGACTACCTGGACGAAACCGGTGGACGCTACGTGCACGTCATCGCCGACGGTGACATCACCACGTCCGGCGCACTGGCGAAAGCCATCGCCTGCGGCGCAGATGCTGCGGTGCTCGGTGCGCCGTTGGCCGTGGCCGCCGAGGCTCCCGGTGGCGGCTGGTACTGGCCGTCCGCCGCGGCGCATCCGTCGATGCCGCGTGGCGCGTTGCTGCCGATGTCCGCGGGGGAGCGTCCGAGCCTCGATCAGGTGCTGCACGGACCGTCGCGTGAGTCGTACGGCTCGATCAATCTGGTGGGTGGGCTGCGTCGCTCGATGGCGAAGTCGGGCTACTCCGATCTGAAGGAATTTCAGAAGGTGGGCCTGAACGTTCGGGCCTGACAGAACCCCCATACGACAGGGCGCGCACTCGATCTCCGGGTGCGCGCCCTGTGTCGTTCGTCGGGCATGTCCCGGTAAGCCGACCCTCGGTTGGTGATACCTTCCGTAACAGCTAGAATCGCTTGTGGCGGTAGTCACACAGCGATGTGCATACTGTTCGACAGGTAACGGACGTAGCGGAGGTCACCATGGGTTCAGCTGGACGCGCAACGGATTACGACGTTCTCATCGTCGGTTCGGGCTTCGGTGGAAGCGTCACCGCGCTTCGGCTGGTGGAGAAGGGATACCGCGTCGGAATCCTGGAAGCCGGGCAGCGATTCGAGGACAAGGACTTCGCCAAGAACAGCTGGGATCTCAAGCGCTTCCTGTGGGCACCCAAGCTGGGTCTCTACGGCATCCAGCGGGTGCATCTGCTGCGCGACTGCCTGATCCTCGCCGGTGCAGGGGTCGGCGGCGGATCGCTGAACTACGCGAACACGCTGTACAAGCCGCAGGCACCGTTCTTCGAGGACAAGCAGTGGGCGCACATCACCGACTGGAGCAGTGAGCTCTCCCCGTTCTACGACCAGGCCACCCGCATGTTGGGTGTCGTGCGTAACCCGCACATGACCCCCGTCGACGAGGTGATGAAGTCGGTGGCCGAGGACATGGGCGTTGCCGACACGTTCATTCAGACCCCGGTGGGCGTGTTCTTCGGAGACGAACCCGGTAAGACCGTCCCGGACCCGTACTTCGGTGGTGCCGGCCCCGAGCGCACCGGATGTATCGAATGCGGCGAGTGCATGACCGGTTGCCGCCACGGAGCCAAGAACACCCTGCTGAAGAACTACCTCGGCCTGGCCGAGCGCGCAGGAGCCGAGATCGTGCCGATGACCACGGTCACCGGTCTCGTTCCCCGATCCGACGGCACCTGGGACGTCGACACCGAGCGCACCGGAGCGCGTCTGCGCAAGGGTCGCAAGACGTACAGCGCTGCCAATGTCGTGCTGGCAGCCGGCACGTGGGGCACGCAGAACCTCCTGCACAAGATGAAGGACACGGGCACGTTGCCGCGGTTGTCGGACACTCTCGGTGAGCTGACCCGCACCAACTCGGAGTCGATCGTCGGAGCCGCGAAGTTGGCGGTCGATCCGAACATGGATCTCACCCGCGGCGTCGCCATCACGTCCTCGTTCCACCCCAGCCCCAACACCCATATCGAACCGTGCCGCTACGGCAAGGGCTCCAACGCGATGGGCATGCTGCAGACTTTGATGACCGACGGCGGGGGAAAGATTCCGCGTTGGCTCAAGTTCGTCTTCGCGCTGATCGCGCATCCGATCCAGTTCGTCCGCGTCGTCAACGTCCGGCACTGGAGTGAACGGACCATCATCGCGCTGGTGATGCAGAACCTCGACAACTCGATCACCACGTTCACCAAGCGGGGCCCCTTCGGCCGCAAGATCTCGAGCCGCCAGGGACACGGTCAGCCCAACCCGACATGGATTCCCGAGGGCAACGACGCCACTCGGCGCATCGCGAAGAAGATCGGCGGCGTCGCGGGAGGGACGTGGGGCGAGCTGTTCAACATTCCGCTCACCGCACACTTCCTCGGCGGGTGCGCTATCGCCGAGGACGCCCAGCACGGCGTGATCGACCCGTACCACCGCGTCCACGGCTACCCGACTCTCAGCGTGGTCGACGGTGCGGCAGTCTCGGCCAACCTCGGAGTCAACCCGTCGCTGACCATCAGCGCGCAGGCCGAGCGGTCGGCGGCTCTGTGGCCGAACAAGGGCGAGTCGGACCTGCGTCCGGCGCAGGGCCAGCCCTACCAGCGCCTCGATCCGATCGCTCCGAACTCGCCCGTCGTGCCCGTCGACGCACCCGGCGGCCTGCGGCTGCCGATCGTGCAGATCAGGTCCGGTTCGGCGGCCATGCCCGTCGAACATTCGGGTGTCGCGTGAGCGATTCGGGTGCTGCGAGTACACCGAAGCCGTCCCACTAGACTGACCAGGTGACCGACTCCTCTGCACACGATCCCGCACACGCACGGCCGGTTCTGGTCGTCGATTTCGGAGCCCAGTACGCACAGCTGATCGCCCGCCGGGTGCGTGAGGCCAGCGTGTACTCCGAGGTCATCTCGCACACCGCGACCGCCGAGGAGATCGCCGCCAAGGATCCCGTTGCTCTGGTGCTGTCCGGAGGGCCGTCCAGCGTCTACGCCGAGGGTGCACCCGAACTCGACTCCGCCCTGCTCGAACTGGGCGTCCCGGTCTTCGGTATCTGCTACGGCTTCCAGGCCATGGCGCAGGCGCTCGGCGGAACCGTCGAGCACACCGGAACACGTGAGTACGGGCGTACTCAGCTCAGCGTCGACGGCGGCCGCCTGCACGACGGTCTGCCTTCCACCCAGCCGGTCTGGATGAGTCACGGTGACGCGGTCACCGCTGCTCCCGACGGCTTCACCGTCACCGCGACCAGTGCCGGGGCTCCGGTTGCTGCCTTCGAGAACGAAGAGAAGCGGATGGCGGGTGTGCAATACCACCCCGAGGTACTTCACTCGCCACACGGACAGCAGGTCCTGAGCCGATTCCTGCACGAGACCGCCGGAATCAAGCCGGACTGGACCGCCGCCAACATTGCCGACGCGCTGGTCGACGCCGTCCAGGAACAGGTCGGTCCGACGGGCAAGGCGATCTGCGGCCTGTCCGGTGGTGTCGATTCCGCGGTGGCCGCGGCCTTGGTGCAGCGTGCGATCGGTGATCGGCTCACCTGTGTCTTCGTCGACCACGGCTTGCTACGCGCAGGCGAACGCGAGCAGGTGCAGCAGGACTTCGTAGCCGCGACCGGTGCCAAGCTCGTCACCGTCGATGCCGTCGACACCTTCCTCGGGGCGCTCGAAGGCGTGTCGGACCCCGAGGAGAAGCGCAAGATCATCGGCCGCGAGTTCATTCGCAGTTTCGAGGGTGCCGTTGCCGAAGTGCTGGGCGAGAACGCCGAGCACGGTGATTCTGTCGAGTTCCTGGTGCAGGGCACCCTGTACCCGGACGTCGTGGAGTCCGGTGGCGGTTCGGGTACCGCGAACATCAAGAGCCATCACAACGTCGGCGGTCTGCCCGACGACCTGCAGTTCGCGTTGGTCGAGCCGTTGCGTGCGCTGTTCAAGGACGAGGTGCGCGCCGTCGGACGCGAGCTGGGCCTGCCCGAGGACATCGTCGGCAGACAGCCGTTCCCGGGACCGGGACTGGCCATTCGCATCGTCGGAGAGATCACCGCGGACCGACTGGCCACGTTGCGTCACGCGGATTCCATTGTTCGAGAAGAGCTTACGGTCGCAGGCCTGGATCAGCAGATCTGGCAGTGCCCGGTGGTGCTGTTGGCCGACGTGCGCAGCGTCGGCGTGCAGGGTGACGGTCGGACCTACGGACACCCCATCGTGTTGCGTCCGGTGTCGAGCGAGGATGCGATGACCGCGGACTGGACCCGGTTGCCGTACGACGTGCTGGAAACGATTTCGACTCGGGTGACCAACGAGGTTCCGGAGGTCAACCGAGTCGTACTCGACGTCACGAGCAAGCCGCCGGGCACCATCGAGTGGGAGTAGCGGGTTCAGTGCTTTCTGCTGGGACCCAGCAGTAAGGCCGCACCCACCACTACCGCAGCGATGACGAACACCCAGCGGAACTGAACCTCGGCCAGGGCGGTGACGGCGTCCTGGCCGATCAGCGCGGCGATCGCCACGATCAGCGCGGCGAGTCCGGCGAGGAACAACGGAGCCGACGGGCCCTGCCTGCTCGAACTCTGTGCCGCGGTGTCCGAAGAACTGTCTCCGTGGCCGTATTCGGTGTGAATCCCGTTGTCGCTCATTGCTGCACCACTTTCAGTTCTCCGAATGTCGCATCGCCTTCGATCGTCAAGACCGGCGCGTCGGGTCGTGCGTCCTTTCCGGCGCGGACGCCGGGACCACCGCACTCGGCCGAACCGAATTCGGCGTTGCATTTCGTCTCGATGCTCATCGTGCTCGGTACGGTCACCACAGCACTGCCGAACGTCACATCGATCGTCACCGTCTTGTTCTCGGTGAGCGTCAGGCCGGTGAGGTCGAGGTCCAGTTCACCGAAGCCGACGTCATAGGCGGGGGCAAGTGCGGCGGCGGTGGTCGGGGCAACCCGTTGCGCGCCCGACACACTGTCGTCCAGATTCACCGGCCCGACAACCGATGCCAGGATGACGAACCCGGCCAGCGGCGCGCCGACGACCAACAGGCCGTAGCCCTTTCGGAGAAATGCACCCAGGATCAGACCCACTGCGATGATCGACAACGCGACGGCACCGACGCGGCCCGGAGTGATCCAGTCGGAACCTGTCAGTGCTCCGAGTCCGGTGGTGACGGCAGCGCCGAGCAATGCTAGGCCGAGAAAGCTTGCCGTCCAACGCGATCGACGCTTACGTTCGATCGGTGCCGGTGGGAAGGTGCCGGCCGGTTCGGGGAGGTCCCACGCAAACGGTGCCACTCCCAATGGGTCCCACGTCGGAGGTGTCACGGCCTGGGGTGTGGTCGGAACGGCAGTGGCAGAAGTACTTTCGGCACGTGTGCTCTTGGTGAGGTCGACGGTCGGTGCAGTACCGGATTCCGATACCGGCTTTGTTGTCTGCGGTGTCGGCTCGTAGCTCTTGGGCAGCGTCGTGTACGGGGTGTACTGCTCGTACTGGAACTGCGGCGGCCGGTATTGCGCGGCGGACCACTGCTCCGCGGAGGTGGTGGACGAGCCGAAGGGCATCGGTGCGTACTGCTGCCGGGTGAATTCCGCTGTTCGCAGGTACGGCGGCGGCTCGGGGCAGCGCTGGTGAAGCAACCACAGTCCGCCGAGCATCGCCGCGAGAGAGATCACGCCGGATCCGCCGAGTCCCACACCGGCCGGACCGAGTGTCGACAGTGCGATCACCAACGCGACCGCCACGACGACGGTCTTGGTCGTCGAATCGGAGCTGTGCCCGCGGCCCACCATGGATTCGACCCCCGAGGCGGAGTCGCCGGCGCGGCTGAGGACCAGCCACGCCGCCAGGTACAGCACGATTCCGGTGCCGCCGAAGAGGGTGGACACGACGAATGCGACCCGGATCAGTACGGGGTCGACGTCGTATCGGTAGCCGATACCGGCTGCTACACCCGCCACGTGTCCGCGTTGCGGCAAGCGGTGCGGACGGGTGCGCCACATCTGCTGTAGCTGATCCGAGACGGTCACGTTGTTCATGATGACCATCGTGTCGGCTCGGACCTCGGAACACATCAGGGATTCCCCTGATCTCGTACCCCGGACTTGCACCCGGGTCTGTTGCAAGGGCGAAAGATCAGGGCGAACCCTGATGCGGTACCGCCCTCGGCCGTGCCAGGATCGTGGGCGTGCACCCTGTCGACAATCCAGCCGTTGACGCCGCCGTCGGCGCGTCCGCCGCGCCCGGTGCTGCGCCGTCGACCCGTCCCCTCCCGCCGCACCCTGTCCTTGCGTCGGGTTCGGCTTCTCGTGCAGCGTTGGAACGTTCGGCCCCAGAACCGTATCGACGCCGCGGCGGCGGTCGTATCGTCGGCGGCGTCGCAGGTGGACTCGCCGATCATCTGGGTGTCGACGTGTTCAAGATCCGGGTGGCGTTCGCGTTGCTCGCGGCGTCCGCCGGTGCAGGGATCGTTGCGTACGGCTTGATCTGGATGTTCACCCCGGTCGGTGACGACACGGCACGTCCGAGCGCTACCGAGCGGCAACGAGCATTGGGACTGGCCGCCATCGGCCTCGGACTCGCCGTTGGTCTGGCCTGGTTGCTCAGTGGTACCGCGGCATCGGTCGTCGTGCCGGTCGTCGTGGTCGTCGTCGGTGCTGCCCTGGTGTGGCGAGAATTCGATGCCGAGGGGCCGCGGACGGCGCTGGGGCTGCCCAAGCAACCGACCGTGCTCAGCTGGGCCCGTGTCGTCGGCGGCGCGACGTTGATCGTCCTGGGCCTGGCCGTGGTGGTGTTGGCCCGCGTCGATCTCGCGTCGCTTCGGTCGTCCCTGTTGGCCGTGGTGGTCACCCTCGTCGGTGTCGGTCTGTTGACGGTGCCGATCTGGTTGCGGACCTGGCGTGCGCTCGGGGCCGAGCGATCGGCGCGTATCCGAAACGACGAACGTGAAGAGATTGCGTCGCATCTGCACGATTCGGTGCTGCAGACGTTGGCGCTCATTCAGAAGCAGGCGGATCGGCCGCAGGAGGTCATGCGGCTGGCGCGTGGGCAGGAGCGAGAACTGCGCAAGTGGTTGTTCGACGGCGGCGACACCGACAATTCGAGCTTGGCCGATGCGCTCAAGACCATCTCCGGCGAGGTCGAGGATCAACATGGCGTGACGGTCCGTCCCATCACGGTCGGGGACGTGCACCTGTTGCCGGACGACGTCGAATCGGGGCTGTCGCGAGAGAGCTTCACTGCGCTGCTGGGGGCCACTCGTGAAGCTCTGGTCAACGCGGCCAAACATTCCGGTGAGACCAACATCGATCTGTTCGCCGAAACCGAACCCGAGCAGGTCAGTGTGTTCGTCCGCGATCGCGGTACGGGCTTCGACGAGTCCGCGGTGCCCGAGGACCGACAGGGACTGGCCAAGTCCATCCGTGGACGAATCGAACGCCGCGGCGGTTCCGTCCAGGTGCGGTCCACAGTCGGTAAGGGAACCGAAGTACGAATCTTCATGCCACGCAACGGCGGGGCAGTGACCACCGAATCCGAATCCAACCATCAGGAGCAGCCGACGTGACCGACCCTTTCCGCGTTTTTCTGGTCGACGACCACGCGGTGTTTCGCTCGGGAGTACGCGCCGAGCTGGGCCGTGAGGCGGACATCGACGTCGTCGGGGAAGCAGGCGGAGTCGCCGAGGCGGTGTCGGGGATCGATTCCACCAAGCCCGACGTGGTGCTCCTGGACGTGCACATGCCCGACGGTGGTGGAGTGGCCGTGCTCAACCGAATCGCCGAGGGCCCGGTGTGCTTGGCGCTCAGCGTGTCCGACGCAGCGGAGGACGTCATCGCCGTCATCCGGGCCGGCGCGAGGGGGTATGTCACCAAGACCATCTCCGGCTCGGAACTGGCCGATTCCGTCCGACGCGTAGCCGGGGGAGACGCGGTGTTCAGCCCGCGTCTGGCCGGCTTCGTCCTCGACTCGTTCACCGGCCGCAGCGCAGCTCCCGAGCCGCCGTTGGATCCGGAATTGGATTCTTTGACGCCCCGTGAACTCGAAGTGCTGAGGTTGCTGGCGCGCGGCTACACGTATCGCGAGATCGCCGAGGATCTGTTCATCTCGGTCAAAACCGTCGAAACGCACGCGTCCAATGTTCTTCGGAAGACCCAACAATCGAACAGGAATGCACTGACGCGGTGGGCGCACAAGCGTCGAATCGATTAGGCCGTCTGCGTTGGGCTTGACCTTCGACCGACGCGAAGCTTCAGGATTTCGGCATGACTGATTCGGACGAAGAATTCCTGACCATCGGTGTGTTCGCGCGCGAGAGCGGGCTGACCCCCAGCGCCCTGCGGTTCTACGACGACTGCGGGTTGCTGGCCCCGGCGTCCATCGATGCACAATCGGGCTATCGCTACTACACCCGCGCACAATCGAAGCGGGCGAACATCATTCGCCAGCTGCGCGAGATCGGGTTGCCACTCGACAAGGTTGCCGCTGCCCTCGACGGCGATGGAACTACCGCCATCGAAATCGTGGATCGACACGTCGAAGCTCTGGCTGCACAGGCGCGGGCGGCAGCCGAGGCAGCAGTGTCGATTCGCCGGTTGTTCGACGAAAAATACTGCACGGCAACGGTATCAGCCGAGGATTTGGCCTCGGCGATGGCGCAGGTTTCGTCGGCGGCCGGGGTGAGCCAAGAATTTCCGGTACTGCAGGGCGTACTGATCGAGGTGGACGGAAGCAGTGTCACCCTCACCGCGACGGATCGGTATCGATTGTCCACGCGCAGTCTCGTCACGCAGTGCTCGCCCGGACTTCCGTGGTCGCGAATTCTGGCCGTCGGATCCCTCGCGGCCGTCCCCGCCTCGGGCACCCTCGTGCTGACGCGAACCGACGAGTCGATGGTGATCGACTCCGACGGTTCTCGGGTGGCGGTGAACACGGTCGACGGTGAATTCCCCGACTGGCGCACGATGATGGACGGTCTGGCTCCGACCGTGACGAGGGTTGTGCTGCAACGAGATTTCGTTCCCGTCGACGGCAGTACCCTGCGCATCGAGGCCGGGCCCGACGGTTTCTCGGTCGATGGTGTTCCGGTTCCTGCACGGGTGACCGGTTCACAGAGTGTGGTGTTCTTCGATGCGGCCGTTCTGCAGGCCGCCGTCGCATCGGCCGTCGGACCGGATCTGATGCTCGATATCGCTGCACCGAATCAACCGATGCTGGTGCGTTCCGCGCTCGACGGCGCTCTGACGACGTTGGTGATGCCGGTTCTCGGCTGATCGGACGGACTGCGCGGGAGTTGTTACAGCAACAGGACGACGGCCAGGATCAGAAGAATCACGATCACGACGAGTCCGGCGAGGATGGCCGTCGCCGGGATGGACGTCCGGTCGCCGATGACGTCCTCGATGCGCATGAGTGCGTCCTGGACGGGGTTCTTTCTCTTCTTCGGCAGGTCGAACGGCGGCGGTGAGTACGAGGAGGGAGTCGGATCCGTTCGGCTCTCTCCCGGTTGCACGGCGGGCAGACCGGCGATGGTGCGTCCGAATTCTCGGGACGGTCGACGAGATTCCGAGACGGGTGTCGACCGTCTCGCCCAGGCGGGGACGACGCCGTCCGCTGAGGTCAGAGGTACTCCGCGCAACTGAGAGATAGTGCCGCGCTTGCTTATTGCGGCAAGAATGATTTCGTCACGGGCCTGCGCCATGGTGGGGCGTCGAGCCGGATCGGGCTCGAGCATGTGCAGTAGTGGGCCGGTGAGGTCTCCGCTGCGAGTGGGAGAGATGATCTGCCCCTTGGCAACTCGGTGCAGGAGCGCAATCGAATCGTGATCGATGCCGAAGGGCGGCGCACCTTCCATTGCGGTGTACAACGTGGCACCGAGGGAGAACACATCGCTGGCCGCAGTGGGGTCCTGGCCGCGGGCGACCTCGGGGGCGAAGTATGCGGGGGTGCCGGTGATGACGCTGTCGTCGGCTTCCTCCACGTCACCCTTGGCTCGGGAGATACCGAAATCGCTGATCTTGACGATGCCCAGATCCTTGCCGCGGTCGGCGATCAGAATGTTGCCCGGCTTGATGTCGCGATGCACGATTCCGGCGTCGTGTGCTTCGGTCAGGGCGTCGGCGATCTGCGCACCGATCTGAGCGACTTCGAACGGTGGTAGTGAGTCGGTGACGCCGAGCGCCTGCGCGAGGCTGCGTGAGGACAGGTATTCCATGATCAACCACGGCTCGCCGTCGACGAGAGCGACGTCGTGCATCGCGATGGCGTGTGGGCTCGACAGGCGGGCCGCGATCCGTCCTTCGCGCATGGCCCGGTTGCGCACGTCCACTGCCTGTTCCGGGGTCAATCGGGTGGTGGAGGTGACCTGTTTGACGGCCACCTGCCGGTGCAGAAGGGTGTCGGTGGCGAGCCAGACCGCGCCCATGCCGCCACCGCCGAGCTTGCCGGCGAGACGGTATCTGCCGGCGAGGAGGTAGTCGGGCCCGACTCCCCGTCGAACACGCTGCTGATCGGTCACGTCCACAGGTTAGTGGACGATGCCGCGGTGTGCCCGCAGCAGCGGTACTACCGCCTCTACCTGGGGCTACGGCATCGCCTTGACGAGTTGCCGTCCGAACGGCTTTACTGGGTGCAGATCGAAATTGTGTTCGAATACGTCACTTCCCGCGTCCGTCGAACACCGGTGTTTCGGCTCGATTTTTCATGCAGTGAAGGGGAGTGACATGTCTGTTTCCGAGGCTGCAGCACAGGCTTCCGTACCGCCGGATGCGCTCGACGGGTTGTCGCTTCCCGAGCGGGTGGCGCTGCTGCGCAGTCGGATGGCTGCCGTACCGTCTCGCGGTGAAACGGCCTCGGTGCGGATCGAGAATTCTGCTCCCGTTCGTCCCCGCCCTACCGACCCCGAATCCGACGCCGTCGACGGCTCGGAGCAGGTGTCGGTACCGACCCGTAGGCGGCCTGTTCTTCCGGTGCCGTCGGCGCTGATGGAGGTTCTTCCGCACGGTGGTCTGGTGCGCGGAACGGTGGCCTCGGTGTCCGGTGCCGGTTCGTTGTTGATCGGGTTGGTGGCCGCGGTGACCGGTGCCGGTGGCCATGTCGCAGTCATAGGCCAGCCCCGCTTCGGGCTGCTGGCTGCGGTGGAGATGGGCGCGCAACTGAGCAAGTTGGCTCTGATTCCCGATCCCGGCCCCGACCCGGTGGAAGTGGCGGCGATCCTGCTCGACGGCGTCGATCTCGTCGTCCTCGGTCTCGGTGGCCTGTCGGTACCACCGACTCGGGCCAGGGCAGTGGTGGCGCGCGCCCGCAGCAAAGGGTCGACGTTGGTGGTGACCGACGGGCACTGGGACGGAGCCGAGCTACGACTCGACGCGTCGGTGCACGGCTACGACGGCCTCGGCACAGGCCGTGAGCTGGGGCGTGGCCGGCTGCGCGGGGTTCGATTGTCGGTGTGCGCGCGGGGTAAAGCGATGCGTCCTCGTACGGTTCGATTCGACTTGCGTGCGGAGAACGGCCGCATCGAATGGCACGCCGAACAGCAGGAGTCGAATCCGTTGTCGATCGCGGTCTCGACATGAGTACCGGCCAGTCCAACCGTGTTCTGGCGCTGTGGTGTCCCGACTGGCCTGCCGTCGCCGCAGCAGCTCAGGCCGATCTACCGGCGACGCATCCGGTGGTCGTCACGTCGGCCAACCGGGTCGTCGCCTGCTCGGCCACGGCACGGGCGTCGGGCATCAAGCGTGGCCTACGTCGCCGGGAGGCGCAGGCGCGGTGCCCCGACGTGCATGTGGCCGTTGCCGATACCGATCGTGATGCACGCCTGTTCGAGCCCGTGGTCTCGGCTGTCGCGGCCATCGCCCCCGGCGTCGAAGTGCTGCGGCCGGGCCTGTTGGTTCTTGCAGCGCGTGGTGTCGGACGGTACTTCGGTACCGAGCATCGCGCCGCGGAGCGGTTGATCGACGAAGCGTCGGCTGCCGGTGTCGAATGTCAGATCGGGATTGCCGACGAGTTGTCCACCGCAGTCGTCGCCGCGCGGTACGCACAGGTGGTGCCGCGCGGCGGTGGTGCCGGGTTTCTTTCGCCGTTACCGATCGCCGAACTCTCGGCGGAGCCCAGTATGGCCGCGGCCGATCGTGGTGAACTCGTGGATCTGTTGCACCGCTTGGGTTTACGCAGAATCGGGGACTTCGCTGCCCTGTCTCCGTCGGATGTGGCATCGCGATTCGGTACCGATGCCGTACTGGCGCATCGCAGTGCCCGCGGTGAGCCCGAAAGGCCGCCGTCTGCCCGTGCTCTGCCTCCCGACCTGGATGTGGAGTATCTGTGCGATCCGCCGATCGATCGGGTAGATGCAGCCGCGTTCGCCGGGCGCGCATTGGCCGAACAGCTACACACCAAGCTCGCCGCGGCTGCTGTTGCGTGCACTCGGTTGCTGGTGCACGCCAGTACCGGCAACGGTGAGAATCTGTCGCGAATCTGGCGGTGCGCCGAGCCGTTGACGCCGGAGGGCACGGCCGATCGCGTGCGGTGGCAACTCGACGGCTGGATCACCGGACGCAGCGAGAACAAGCCGACGTCGGCGATCACCGTCCTGCGCCTCGAGCCGATCGAAGTGGTGGCAGCAGGGGAGTTGCAGCTGGGTTTGTGGGGCAGTGTCGGTGACGAGGACGACAGGGCGCGTCGGGCGTTGGTACGCGTTCAGGGTCTGCTCGGTGGCGAATCGGTGTTCGGGGGTGTTCTCAGCGGTGGACGCGGGCCGGCCGAGCGGATCACGTTGCGTCCACTGGGAGACGAGCTGGTGCCGCTGTCCGATCCATCGGCCCCGTGGCCGGGCCGACTACCCGAGCCGGCACCGGCAGCGGTGATCGAGACACGCCCGGCAGTGACGCTGATGAATCGAGCGGGTTCGGGAATCGGCGTCACCGACCGCGGTGTGTTCGATGCGCCGCCCAAGAGATTGCGGTGGGGGACCAAGGAATGGGAGTTGACGGGCCTGGCCGGGCCGTGGCCCGTCGACGAACGGTGGTGGGACAGCGGGCAAGGATCGACGGGGCCGACGGCGCGGGCACAGGTGGTACTCGACGACGAGAGGGCGTTGCTGCTGGTGTTCGACGACGGTCTGTGGCGGGTGGAAGGAATCTACGAGTAGGAACCGCTACCGTCGGGGAAATGCAGATGATGTCCGAGACGGTCGACCTCGATGGCGTCGACATCGCGTATCGCTCGTTCGCGCCGCAGGAACACACGAGTGCGGCGCCGGTGATGCTGGTGCACGGCATGGGCGGAGACAGCGGAACCTGGGATCGCTTCGCTCGGGCTCTGACCGCGCACGGTCGCCGGGTGATCACCGTCGACCTCCGAGGGCACGGCAAGAGTGCCCACACGCCCACGTACGAGTTCGACATGTTCGGCGGTGATCTCCTCGCCCTGATCGATCACCTCGGGCTCACCGAAGTCGATCTCGTCGGGCATTCACTCGGTGGATACGCGGTCTCGCTCGTGGCGCAGCGTCGTCCGTCTCTCGTTCGCCGTCTGGTTCTCGAAGAACTTCCGATACCGATCAGGCCGGGGGACGCCCCGCCGACCCTGACCGGTCGGATGCCGTCGGTCACCGAACTCTGGCATGCGGCGACCAGCGTTGTTCTGCATCCCCGTGCGGTACTCGCGTTCGATCGATCGATGACCGCCACTGCTCTCGAGCAGTTCCGTCGGCCGAACCCGCGGTGGTGGGAGTCGTTGGCCGACATCACTGCTCCGACGTTGGTACTTCGTGGAGGTCCGGGCGGCATGGTCGATCCGGTTCGGCTCGACGCGATGGTGGCGAGCATTCCGAACTGTCGAGTGGAGGCATTCAGGACCGGACACAGCATCCACCGCGATGGCTACTCAGCCTTCGAAGCGGTAGTTCGTCCATTTCTGGCGCAGTAATCTGCTCTCATGTCGCTGACTGTGCTGGATCGGAAGCTACTGGGATGGTCGGCGTTGTTCGTCGTCTCCCAGGCCAATATCGCCCGGTTGCTCGGGCCCGCGGCACCGAAAGTGCTTGCCGTGCAGACGGCCTGGTCCGAACAGCGGTACCGGCAGATTCTGGCGAGCATGGACGAGACGGAAATCGCCCGCTTCCGCAGTCATTATCTGCCCGACTTCGTCCACCCGGCCATCTATGCCATCGCACTGCGTGCGGGTGCGAGGAGTTTGGCTGCGAAGACTTCGCTGAGCCCTGCAGTAACGGCGGCATTGGCCGTCGCTCCGGTGGCCTCCGCTGCCGGTGACTACATCGAAAACGTCGTCGGGCTGATACTGGTGGACAACCGAGAACAGATCTCCGACACCGTTGTCCGCGCCACCACCGTGGTCAGCACCGTCAAATGGATACTGGCCATCGGCTCATTGACATACCTGAGTCAGGGATTTCTGCGAGTGTGGGCAAGAGCTCTGTTGCGCTGAGGAAAAACCAGGCTAGAAAACGAAGGGCACCAATCGTTTCGAGCGTGCCATGTAGTCGGCGTACGCGTCTCCCAATCCCTCGAGCATGGCCTTCTCCTCCGATGGGATTCTGCGTACGTATCCTCCGGCCAGAAATGCCACCATGGCGGGGGAACCGCCCACTCCATGGTCGAGTGTTGCTATGTCAGCGCGGTGAATCACCGACTGACAGCGTGAAGGTGGGCGGTCTATCGACTCCGCCCGAGCAACTCTTCCCCCAGCGATGTGCGTACGTACAACACCGATCGTCCCTGTCTGACGCGTCGCACCACCGCTGCTTCGCGCAGAACGCGAAGATGCTGGCTCGCTGCGCTGGGTGAGACGGCCAGTGCCGCAGCGAGTTCCCCGGTGGTGGTGGGCGCATCGAGCAGCGTGAGAATCGTTGCACGTTGGGTGCCGAGAAGATTGGTCAGCGCCCGGTTCGGAGCTGTCCGCCCCATGTCCCACACTGCGCCTCGCCCGCGGGCCGGATACACCAGGGAGGGAGCTCGCGTCGGGCTCGTCTGCGTGATCGCGCCGTGCACGAACACCGACGGAATGAGAGGAGGTCCACGTCCGTCGACGTCGACCCACACCTGGTCCTCTAGCCTGTCGACCCACAGCACGCCATCGTCCCATCGGACACGAGAATCGAGATGCTCGAACATCTTTCGTGCCCCGAAGTGCGAAAGCTGTTGCGCGCGGTAGTCCAGATCGCCATCCAAAACTGCTCGGATCCTGGACCAGTCGGGTTCGAGGCACGTTGCCCAGTAGTACGAGAGCGCATGGACTGCACGGGTACGCACCGCTCGGGCCGGACCGACGAGGACCGCAGGAATGTCAGCGGAGAAAGCGGCCGCGATATCGCGTCGCATCTCGGTTGCCGGTGTTGCCCCGACAACAGCGATCTCGTCGTCGAAAGCCGGCGACTGAGTGGGCGGTCGGGGTGCGAGGAAATCCGGGATTCTCCCATCGGGAGAGACCAGCGCCGTCAGCATCTCGGTGTCACACTGCTGCCATGCCGATCGGACGCGTCGTCGCCAGGGCTCGTGCAGTGGGTGCCGGTTCGGAGCGGTCCATGTGCGCAGGCTCAGGACCGTCTCGAACAGAGGCGAGACGGTCAGTGACGTGTCCGCCAAGTCGGCGGCCCGAAGATGCATAGCCAACATGTAGCCCCACACTAAATGGTGGACGCCCTCGGTGTGGCTCGCTGTACTCGTTCACATGCCTATCGACTTTCGTGATCCGCGCAACAACAACACCTACTCGAACCGTGAGGCCGACTCCTCTTGGATCGACGCCGTCGTCCGTATCGTCGATCCGGTCGGAGCGCACGTGGTCGATCTCGGGTGCGGCGGCGGAACCTATGCGCGGGCCTGGCGTTCGATGGGGGCGCGTGTGGCGGCGATCGATTCGAGTCCGCCGATACTCGAATCGGCCCGACGCTCGTCGCCCGAAGATATCGAATTCGTCTGCGCTGGTGCCGAGCACACCGGCTTGCCCGACGGACAAGCCGACATCGTGTTCGCTCGCGCCCTCGTTCACCATCTGCCCGACGCCTACACAGTGGCGCTCGAGTCTGCTCGGCTTCTACGACCGGGTGGGACGGTGATCATCCAGGACCGCACGGCCGAGGACGCCGGGCTGTCCGGCTCTGCAACCAACCCGCGCGGCTATTTTTCGACGCCTTTCCACGGCTGATGGACATCGAACTTCGACGACGGCATGGCGTCGACGATGTCCGTGACGCGTTGTCCCGAGCTGGATTCGTCGATGTCGCTACGCAGCAATTCTGGGAAACCCGTCGCCGCTACTCCGGCCTTGACGAATACCTCGACGAAATCGCGGGCAGAACAGGCCGCTCGATCCTGCACGAACTCTCCGACGTCGAACTTACGGAGTTGGTCGAGCATCTGAGGGCTCGCCTGGCCGAAGGTGAGTTGATCGAACGCGATCGCTGGACCCTGTGGACTGCCGTGGCCCCCTGACGTGCACGTCACCAACTGGTGCCGGGTACCAACCTGCCGATGCGGCGGACGACCTTGCCGATACGCGCGCTGGGGGTCGACGGGTCGTACGGCCGAACCCGATAGAGCACTTTCCCGTCCTCGACGGGTACCGGCGTTTCGCCCTTGGCGGCGGCCGACTCGGCGAATTTTCGGTAGTGCTGATGCATCGTGCGATCTTTGCCTTTGGGGCTGAAGATGGCCCCGAACTGTCCGAGTGTTCCCAGTGGGGTGTCGATTCGCTTCGGCTTGTCGCTCAATGCGCGGATGACGATCGCGGCTGCCTTCTCCGGTGAGAAGACAGTGCCGACGTTCTTGTCGCCCGTCGGGGTGATCATCGGGGTGTCCACCAGCGGCATGTGAATGGTCGTGTAGGTGATTCCATCCGAGAGCGTCTCTGCTGCAGCAACATCGGTGAAACCGTCGAGTGCTGCCTTGCTCGCCACGTACGCCGAGAACCGAGGAGGGTGCCCCAGCACTGCAGCGCTGGAAATGTTGACCACATGCCCGAAGCTGCGTTCGCGCATGTGCGGCAGTAGCGCCAACACCACACGAATCGCTCCGAAGTAGTTGACGGCCATGGTGCGTTCGTAGTCGTGCAGTCGGTCGGTGGAACGGTAGAGCGCGCGGCGAATGGATCGGCCCGCGCTGTTGACGAGCATGTCCACGTGCCCGTGGTCGTGCAGTATCGCTTTCACTGTTCGTTCGACCGACTCGCTGTCGGTGACATCGCACGAATACCCATGAGCGACATGGCCGTCGGCGCGAATCTGCTCGACGACCTCGTCCAACTGATCTTGGCCGCGCGCGAGCACGATGACCACCGCTCCTTTTCGCGCTGCGGCCTCGGCGCTGGCCCTGCCGATACCGGAGGACCCGCCGGTGATGACGATGTGACGTCCGAACAGCGGACCGCGTGGGTCGTCTCGGCGGTTGCGCTTGGGGTCGAGATTCTCGATCCAGTATTGCCACAGGCGGTCGGCGTACGTCCGCAGCGGCGGCGGTGCGATGGAGCTGCCCTGCAATGCTTTCTGTGTCGTTGCGGACTCGAAGACGGTCGGCAGAGTCAGATGATCGAGCATCACCGGCGGCACGCCCAGATCGCGAAGCGCAGCGTTGCGTTGTTTCCGAACCGCTGCGGATGTGGGTGACACCACGGGGGCAACCAGCTTCCCTGGGATGTCGACGATTCTGGCGCGGGATCCGGCAGCCGAAGAGAATGCGGAGTACACCTCGGCCATCGACTGAGGCTCCGGATTCACCAGGTGAAAAACGCTGCCGGACGGGGTGTCTCGGTGAACCAGTTCCACAATGGCGTCCGCGACGTAGTCGACCGGAACCAGGTTGGTGTGTCCGATCTTGGGTACCGTGATCGGCAGGACCGCAGGCAGTTTCGCCAGCTCGGCGAACAGTGGAAAAAAGTAGTACGGGCCATCGATCTTGTCTGTCGCGCCGGTCTCGGAGTGCCCGACCACGGCAGCAGGGCGGTACACCCGCCAGTCGGCGGAGCTGCCGCGAACCAGTTTCTCGGACTCGAACTTGGTGCGGTGATACGCCGTCGGAAAGTTCTGCCCCTTGTCGAAATCGTTCTCGGAGAACGTCCCTCGGTAGTCACCTGCCACTGCGATCGACGAGATGTGGTGCAGACGAGCGCCGGTCCTTTTCGCCAGTTCGATCACCGACGCCGTTCCGGCGACATTGGTCGGGGTTTGCTCGTCTCCCGCCGTGAGGTCGTAGACGGCACCGAGATGCAGAATGTGATCGACGTCGGCCGGAACGTCTTTCAGACCGAGCCCGGGTTCGACGAGATCGCCGATCAGTGGGCGGATTCTGTCGCCGCCGTCCAGAGCGTCGGCCAGCTTCTCGAGTCGAGCGACCGATTGCGGTCGAACGAGTACATGGACGAGGGCGTCCGCATCACGTCCGAGAAGTCGGGGCAGCACGTTCTTACCCAGAAACCCGGTACCGCCGGTCACGATGTAGCTCGCCATGCGAGGCGACCTTACTCCTCGGTAAGTTTGACGGCTAGTTGTAATGAGCAGGGACGTTGTGGACGGCGTGGCAGCGACAGATAGGTGAGGACCTCCGGTATCGGTGTGGTTACCACAACTGCACCGAC